>DJFO01000291.1:11408-11624 GCA_002432555.1 Marinagarivorans sp. UBA5870 | reverse complement strand
GCTCCAGGAAGCGTGGATGTTCGGGAACGCCTCTTGCCTTATGTGCCCGATGTCTACATTAAGTCAGTAGATTTGCAAGCCGGTGAAATCCGGGTCTTGTGGGATCCTGAGTTCTAGTCCCGGAGGGACTGACAGGTTATGCGTTTCGCCGTGGTCACTCTGTTTCCCGAAATGTTTGAGTCAGTCACCCGCTACGGTGTAACTGGACGGGCGGTG
>DJFO01000291.1:0-11386 GCA_002432555.1 Marinagarivorans sp. UBA5870 | reverse complement strand
GGCGGTGGTCCGGGCATGGTGATGCGCATCGAGCCTCTACAGCGGGCGGTCGCACATGCGAGAGAGTGGATGCAGGCGCAAGGTGCGGAGACCTTACGGGTGATCTACCTTTCACCGCAGGGCACCAAGCTCGATCAAAATGGCGTAGCCAATTTAGGATTGTGCAAAAACCTGATTTTGATCGCCGGCCGCTATGAAGGCATTGACGAGCGCTTCATCGAGGCGGAGGTCGATGAGGAGTGGTCGATAGGCGACTACGTGCTGAGTGGCGGGGAGTTGCCTGCCATGGTAGTGATAGACGCACTGGTTCGGCAGATTCCGGGTGCGCTGGGCGACGCCGAGTCTGCCCAGCAGGATTCCTTCGTGCAGGGACTGTTGGACTGCCCTCACTACACTCGGCCGGAAGAGTATGAAGGCCGGCGTGTCCCCGAGGTGTTATTGAGCGGGGACCATAAAAAAATTGGGCGGTGGCGGTTGAAGCAATCCCTTGGCAGAACTTGGGAGCGCAGGCCGGACCTGCTCGAACAAATTCAGTTGGATTCCGGCCGCACCGCGCTCTTGGAAGCGTTTAAGGCCGAACGCAAAATTGAAACTTAACAAGCGGACCAACCGCTTTGTAACATTTGATCTATAGCTGCGAAGCTACACATTGTCGGGAGCATGCCATGAGTTCTAAAAACAAAATCATTCAGGAGCTGGAAAACGAGCAGCTCAAGCAAAATGTACCTGAATTTTCTCCGGGAGATACGGTTGTAGTTCAGGTGCGAGTAATCGAAGGCGACCGCGAGCGGCTCCAGGCTTACGAAGGTGTTGTGATCGGGATTCGCAATCGCGGCCTGAACTCTGCTTTCACCGTGCGTAAGATTTCCCATGGCGTGGGTGTAGAGCGCACCTTTCAGACCCATAGTCCTCAGGTCGCGAGCATCGCAGTCAAGCGCCGCGGCGATGTCCGCCAGGCAAAACTGTACTATCTGCGCAACCTGGCTGGTAAGGCCGCGCGTATCAAGGAAAAATTGAGTTAATTGCGGTTGAGAAAAGCGGCGCTTCGCCGCTTTTTTTGTGGGTCTTACGCGACAACCAAACAATTCCTGCCGAGCTCGTTGGCGCGGTATAGGGCTTGATTCGCGCGTTTGAAAGCCGATTCAAAGCTATCGTCTGTTTGCGCCATGGTAAGTCCTAGGCTGATGCTCACCGCCGGCAGGCGGTCCGATTCAAAATCGTGATGGATCACCAATGCACGCAACTTTTCGGCTAGCTTTTCCACCGCATCACCATTAGTACTGGTGGAAAGCAGAATGAATTCCTCCCCTCCCCAGCGTGCCAGCGTATCGCCTGTCCGAATGTTCAGCTGTATCAGGCGGGCTATTTCTTTCAAGATCCGATCCCCCACGTCGTAACCGAGCTGATCGTTGATTTTCCTGAAGTGGTCAACTTCAAAGAGAATAATTGCAACCTCGCCTGGCCTTTTATCCGCGCCGAACAGCGCATTGATCTTGGGCGCCAGCCCGGTGCGATTCAATAGGCCGGTGAGGGAATCGTGAGTAGACAGCTCTTTGTGTTTGTCTCCATGCGGTAGCGCGGGCCGTCCCGGGTCCGTGAGGTGCTGGATTCTTNNATACAGCGCCTCTCCGGCGGTGGCCAAAACACCGAGAATAATGATCGAGAGGTAAAGGTGCTCTGAGCTGATCCAGGATCCGATGAGTTCGATTCGTTCGATCTGAATGTCGTGCTGGCCGAAGACCTGGGGAAAGGGGAAGTCAATTCCCAGCGCCGTTACGCGGTTCATTTCAGGTCGCGACAGCTCGCGGGGAATATCCCGCTCTTCCAGCCACCAATCTGCCACAGCGAACTCGCTGAGGTGAATGATCGTTTCCGCCTTAGCAAAATCCGAACTGCGCAGGGAAATCGCATTGAATTTAAGCGAATCAACGTCTTCCAGATGGGAATACTCCGGATTGTGGTTGCGCAGATAGATCCGTAACTTTTCGGCTTCGCCGGTGTAGCGCAGGCGGACGCTAATGGCCTCGTAACCGGAAAAGTCGCGGGTCTTGCCGGCTTCGCGAGGAAAGCTGATGGCGATGCCGCAGACGGGGTAAAACTCGCTTTGCACCAAGGTGCAGCGCCAGTGGAAGGTGGCCGGATCGACCCAAATGGCTGTGGTTTTGCCCCCCCAGGCTTCGTCGGCATAGATGGTCGCCACGTTGGTCGCGCTCGGGTGGAGCAAGTCGCGCTTGGGTGGCAGAAATTTGTGACCGATGATCACGAGCGCAATCAGCGCCAAAGCGGCAAGACGGATTTTACTGACTGACGATATGTGCATTCCGCTCAGGGCATCTGGCTGATGAATAAGGAGTGGGTCGGCTCTTGGATTAATACTAGACGCCCTGCCGCAATCTGCTCGATCTCCCCTCCGCCCCAGGAAGTCGGTCGCGGCAGAATGTCACAAATTGGGCGACGATGCTTGCGCTAGGTCNNCTTGACAGAACCCAAGCCTGCGGTGATTTGCCCAGCCATCCCAACGACCGACGAAGTAATACGACTATGAAGAAAAAAGCGATAAAGCTCGCCTGGAGCAGCCTGGCGCTCAGTTTGACTATAACCGCGTCCGCCCTGGCAGCAGAAGACAAAGCCGGCAAAGGCCCGTCGCTGGAGCAGGTAAAGCAAACAATCAACGCGAGCCTCCAAGCCGGTAAACCGGGTGTCGAGGTCACCAGCGTGGAGCAGTCGGTCATCCCAGGGCTCTACAAAACCATGATCGGCAGTGGGCCGCAGGTTTATGCCACCCCCGATGGCAAATATTTTATTGCGGGTGAGGTGTTTGAAGTGTCGCCGGGTAAAATCGTCAACCTGACCGATCAAGAGCGCAACGTCGACCGCGCTAAAGTGATAGCCGGAGTTAACAAGAAGGACTCCATCGTGTTTTCGCCCAAGGGCGACGTTAAAAAAGTGATGTATGTCTTTACCGATGTCGACTGCGGCTATTGTCAGCTGCTTCACTCCAAAGTGGCCGAATACAACGATCTCGGCATCGAAGTGCGTTATCTGGCTTATCCGCGAGCCGGCATTCCATCCAAGTCGTATAACAAAATTGCCTCCGCCTGGTGTGCCAAGGATCGCAATGACGCACTCACCAAGCTCAAAACTCGACAGGAAATCCCTGAGAACGTGTGCGCCGCTAATCCAGTCGCAGCGCAATTTGAACTTGGCCGTCAAATTGGCCTGAGCGGCACGCCTGCACTGGTGTTTGAAAACGGCGAATTGATCGGCGGTTACGTGGAACCCGCCCGCCTCAAGGAAATGCTCAGCCTTTAATCCCTATTTCCCGTGCGGCGCAACCGCAGAGGTTGCGCCGTTTTCCTCGCTTTTCATCTCATTGACAGGCTTCAGTCCCGCCAGTATGGTTGCGTATCTTTTTGCCCGGCTTTTGGGCTGTAATCGGTGAGGTGGCAGGTTGAAACCAGTAAACGTCGGCATTTGTGGGCTGGGGACCGTAGGCAGCGGTACGGTCAATGTGATGGTTCGCAATCAGGCGGAAATTGACGCCCGGACCGGCTGCACCATTCGCATCGCCCAAATCGGTGCTCGCCGCAATAGCCGCAAATGCGAAGTCGGGGGAGTACCGATCACTCAGGACGTATTTGCCGTCGCCGACAATCCGGATATCCACATACTGGTGGAGTTGCTCGGCGGCACCACGGTCGCCAAAGATCTGGTCGAACGCGCAATTGCCAATGGTAAACACGTCGTCACCGCCAACAAGGCGCTCATCGCGCAGTATGGCAATGAGCTGTTCCGCAAAGCTCAGGAAAAAGGCGTCAGCATCGCTTATGAAGCGGCGGTGGCCGGTGGAATACCGATTATTCGCTCTCTGCGGGAAGGGTTGTCAGCTAACCGCATCGAATGGCTCGCCGGAATCATCAACGGCACAGGGAATTTCATCCTCACTGAAATGCGTGACAAAGGCCGCGCTTTCGAGGATGTTTTGAAGGAAGCGCAGGCGCTGGGTTATGCCGAGGCCGACCCGACTTTTGATGTTGAAGGCATAGATGCCGCTCATAAGCTGGTAATTCTCGCCGCTCTCGCGTTTGGGATGCCGCTGCAGTTCGACAAGGTCTTTACCGAGGGCATCAGCAAGATTTCACCGGTCGATGTCGCCTACGCCGGAGAGCTCGGCTATCGCATCAAACACTTGGGCATAGCGCGCAAACACGACTCGGGCGTCGAACTGCGAGTTCATCCCACCTTGATTCCCGAGCGACGTTTGATCGCCAATGTGGACGGTGTTGCCAACGCCGTGGTTGTCAAAGGCGATGCGGTAGGTCCGACTCTTTATTATGGTCCCGGCGCGGGATCCGAACCTACAGCGTCGGCCGTGATCTCCGACATCATGGATCTCAGCCGGACTCTGACGGCTCACCCGGAAGTCCGGGTGCCCTATCTCGGCACCCGCTTTGACCGCCTGCAGACGTACCCGATACTGCCGATAGAGGCGATTCAGACCAGCTACTACCTGCGGATGTCGGCGCTCGACAAACCCGGCGTACTGTCCAAAATCACTCAGATCCTGAGCGATGCCGGCATCAGCATTGAAGCCTTGATTCAAAAACAGCCCTGGCAGGGCGAAACCGAAGTGCCGGTGATTCTGCTCACCAACCTCGTCCGCGAAAGCGATATGAATCGCGCAATCCAGCAGATAGAGCAGTTGGACAGCATCCGCCACCGGGTCGTCCGGATTCGCGTTGAATCCCTGTCCTGAATTCATCGAAGCAACCTAAGGTTAAACAACAAGCGTGAAATACATCAGCACACGGGGTGCAGCGCCTGCACTCGGTTTTGAAGACGTGGTTTTGACGGGGCTCGCCAGCGATGGCGGCCTCTATGTGCCGGAAACCCTGCCCGAGTTTGACCCCGCGGAAATTGCTTCCTGGGCGGGTCTCGGCTACCGGGATCTCGCCTTTAAAGTGATCGCCCCGTTCGTCGCGGGCGCGATTCCGGATACGGATCTCAAAAGAATTATCGACGTCTCCTACGGCACCTTTCGCCACTCGGCTATAGCTCCTCTGGTACAGACCGGCCACAACGAGTGGGTGTTGGAGTTGTTTCAGGGGCCAACTCTCGCGTTCAAAGATTTTGCCCTGCAATTTCTCGGTCACCTGCTCGACTACATATTGGCCAAGCGCCAGCAAAAAGTGGTTGTTTTGGGGGCGACTTCCGGTGATACCGGCTCAGCGGCAATTGAGGGCTGTCGACGCTGCCAGAATGTCGACATCTTTATCCTTCACCCTTACCAGCGGGTTTCCGAGGTTCAACGGCGCCAGATGACGACCGTGCTCGAGGCCAACGTCCATAATATCGCCCTGCGCGGCAATTTCGACGATTGTCAGAATCTGGTCAAGGCCAGTTTCGCGGACCAATCCTTTTTGCCGGCGGGGCGCCAGCTGGTGGCGGTCAACTCCATCAACTGGGCCAGGATCATGGCACAGATCGTTTACTACTTTTACGCCGCTCTGGCGTTGGGTGCGCCGCATCGCAAAGTCTCGTTTTCCGTACCCACGGGAAACTTCGGCGATATATTTGCCGGTTATCTCGCCCAGCGCATGGGGCTGCCGATTGACCAGCTGGTCATTGCCACCAACAGTAACGACATTTTGCACCGCTGCATTAGCCGCAACGACCATTCGAAAAAACCGCTGGAACACTCCCTGTCGCCGAGCATGGACATAATGGTGTCGAGCAATTTTGAACGCATGCTGTTTGATCTATACGATCGCGACGGCGCCGAGATTCAACGCTTGATGACCCGCTTCAAAGAGACCGGCGAACTGACCTTGGCCCCCGAGGCGTTGCGGCGCGCGCAAAATCTCTTTAGCAGTTATCGCCTTAGCGATGCCGAAACCCTCGCGGTAATTGGCGAGTTGTTCGAGACCACGGAATATCTGCTTGATCCGCACACCGCCATTGGCGTGCAAGCGGCCCGCAAGACGCGTCGCCGGAACGACATTCCGATGATTTGTCTCGCCACCGCGCATCCGGCTAAATTTCCCGAGGCGGTGAAGAAAGCCGGACAAGCCGAAGATNNATCCGGCTCTGCCCCATCACATGGGCGATCTTTTCGAACGTGCAGAACGCTGCCAGGTCCTGGCCGACGATCTGCCGGCGCTGAAGAACTTTATCCTCGCCAATATTCGTACCTAGCGCCCCGCTTTGGTGCTGGAGCCGCCCCGGCAAAGCAACTCGTAGGAGCCAGGCGCTTTGGTCTGGCCGCCAGTTGGTGCGCCGGTGCGCGCTTGGCGACCATGGCGGCACCGCCTTGCGGGCGCTGCCGCAGCTCGGTTGCCTCCCCGCTTCGCCTTATCTCGCTAGCTGGAATATTAATTGCTGAGCTCATCGAAGTTGACGGTTCAGTGAGGCGGATATGGGTGAAATGACCTCCCATGTCGTAATACAAATTATTCCCGTGGTGTTGGTCGGAACAGCATTGGTGGTCGGCTTCGTGCGCCATCAAGCCGCGCGGCAGCAGCAGGCGCAAGGGGTGCTTTGGCTGCAGGCAATGCGCATGCTGATTACCCATGTCCAACGCCATCGCGGTCTGGCGTCCGGCGTGTTGAGTGGCGATCGCTCCCTGCTGAGCAAACTGGAAGAAGTGCGCCTGCAGGTCAGCCGGGATTTTGAGCAGATCGGCAGCGTCGGCGATTGGATCAAGCACCACGAAGAGTGGTTATCGATCACGCAGCACTGGGCGCGGCTAGCGGGGAATACCGCGCAGCTCACCGTGGCCCGCAACCTGGATCAGCACAACCGCCTGATTAAAAACATTCTGGTTTTTGTCGATGAAATTGCGGTGGAGCACCACTTGCACCTCGCCTCGACTTTGCGGGCAAATATCTGGCGCGACCTGCTGACCTTGGCCGAATACGTCGGCCAGACTCGCGCCGTCGGGACTGCCCTGGCCGCGAGCGCCGCGACTTGGGACGATGCGATTATCAGTAAGGCGCGCCAGGATTTGCAGGCGCTGATTCAGGAAATATTAACGACCCTCGAGGCGCCGCGCTGTCGCGTCGGCCTCGACGCCGAAACTTTGCAGCGGATCCTGGATTTTCTCGCTTATGTGGACGCGCAGTTGTTGCGCGAAGGGCCGGTGGTGTCCGCGGCAGAGTTTTACGCCGCGGCTACCCGGACTCTGGATCAGCTGTTCGAGCGGTTCGACTCCGAGCTGACGGAGGTCAATCGCCGCCTGGTGCGCTGATGTGCCAGGCGTTTTGCCCGCCGATTGGTTAAACTGCCAGCGCCCTCTAGCTTAGTTCTGATTCAGCATGCGCAAAATCATTAAACGTCGTCTGGCCGCACCGGATCCCGAGTTGTTCCCGAACACGCCATTACTCCTGCGCCGCTTGTACGCAGCGCGCGGAGTGGTGAGTGAAGAGCAGCTCCAATATGATCTCAAGCGTCTGCTCAAGCCCCAGTTGAAGGGGCTGGAAGCGGCGCTGCAGCTCTTGGTGGTCGCGTTGCGCGACGAGCAGAGGATCGTCGTTGTCGGCGACTTCGACGCGGACGGCGCTACCAGCACTGCGCTCGCGGTGCGTTGCCTGCGCGCTTTTGGTCACGCGGCCGTTGAGTTCCTGGTGCCTAACCGCTTCGAGTATGGTTACGGATTGACGCCGGAGATTGTTGAGGTGGCCGCGCTGCGGCGGCCCGATCTTCTGATTACCGTGGATAACGGTATATCGAGTTGCCAGGGCGTCACCCGCGCCCGCGCGCTGGGGATCAAGGTCCTGGTGACCGACCACCACTTGCCGGGCGCGGAGCTTCCGGAAGCGGACGCCATTGTCAATCCCAATCAGCCGGGCTGTGATTTTCTCAGCAAATCCGCTGCAGGCGTCGGTGTGGTGTTTTATGTAATGACGGCGCTGCGCGCGCGCTTGCGGGAACTCGGGTGGTTTGATGCCCTGCGCCCAGAGCCGAATTTGGCGGCTTTTCTCGATCTGGTTGCCTTGGGAACGGTCGCCGATGTGGTGCCGCTAGACTTCAATAATCGCATTCTGGTTGCCCAAGGTTTACAACGCATGCGCGGCGGTTTCACGTGCGCTGG
The DNA here is from genome assembly GCA_002432555.1 of Marinagarivorans sp. UBA5870. Next base: position 3,297 of record DJFO01000291.1, on the reverse strand, counting down.
CATCCGCGCGATTCTCGCGGTCGCCGGGCGCGACACCCACAAGATATCCGCCACCGACCTCGGTTTTGTGGTGGGCCCGCGTCTCAACGCCGCCGGCCGCTTGGACGATATGAGTTTGGGGATTCGCTGCTTATTGGCGGACGACGAGGGAGAGGCCAATCAACTGGCCCAGGAACTGGACCAGCTCAACCGCGACCGCCGCGCCATTGAAGCGACCATGCAAAAGGAAGCGCTCGCCANNCCTGAACGCCATGACGGAAGCACTGCAGGGAGATTTGCCCTGCGGCCTCTGTTTGTACCATGAAGACTGGCACCAGGGGGTGATTGGCATTTTGGCGTCCCGCATCAAGGACCGATGGCACCGCCCGGTTATAGTATTCGCCGACGATGACATGGGAGGACTAAAAGGATCGGGCCGCAGTATTTCCGGCCTACACCTGCGCGATATTCTTGACGAAATCGCCAGCAGCCATCCCGGCCTGCTGCACAAATTCGGCGGTCACGCCATGGCTGCCGGGCTGTGCCTCGAAAAGCGGCATTTGCAGGAGTTCTCCGCGGCGTTCGCCCAGGTGATCCGCCGGCATCTAGGAGACTTGGGGTTGGAGCCGGTGATCGAAAGCGATGGCGAGCTTTCCCCGGCGGAATTCAGTCTCGCCCTTGTCCATGAGCTGGAGCTCGGCGGACCTTGGGGGCAAGCATTCCCCGAGCCGCTTTTCGATGGAGAATTTCATCTTATCAATCAGAAGCTGGTGGGCGAGAAACATTTGAAAATGGTGCTCGCCCCCGCGGCGCATCCGGATACCCTGGTCGATGCCATAGCCTTCAATATTGATCGCGGGCTGTGGCCCAATAATCAGTGCCGTCGCGTGGTGGTGGCGTACAAGCTGGCGGTCAACGAATTTCGCGGCACCCGCAGCGTCCAGATGATGGTGGATTATCTGGAAATCTGCGACTAATCCTGGGTGACGCGGATCCCGAGCTGGCCCATTATTTGGCTGTATTGTGCTTGGATTTCCAGACAGTGATCGTAGATGGCGAGGCGGACCTGCATCGCCTCGTCGAGCAGGTTGTGCAACAGCTTTGCCTCCGCCGGATCCCGCTGCGGGTGTTGCGCCAGTTCCTGGAGGCGCAGGCAGAGGCGGCCGAGCGACCGCTCGCTTTTCTGCTCCAATTCTTCCACCGCGTACTCCAGCTTGTAGCCGCTGATCTGAATATTGCCGAGGTGTGGATTGCGCGACGGTGGACTTGCTGAGCCCTGCGGGCGCGCCGGTTTTGCCAGGGCGGCGATTTTCTGGTTCAGGGCGTTGAACAGGGTGGCGAGGATCTGCACGAGGGGCTGGTATTGTTCGTGCCGAGCGAAAGGCATGTTCTGAATAATCGCGCCAAGGTTTTCCGAGCCCCAAAGATAGCGCGCCGAATATTCCGACGGATAGGGCCGGGTCGCCTGCTGCAGCAACAGAGTTTCCAGGTCGGTCAGCGGGCCGATGGACGAACAGGTCTCGCTGGTGAGATGCAGATAGACGGCGCCCTTAAGGCCCAGCCGCTCCAGCGTGCCCAGCGTGATCTGGCCGAGCTCCTTCAAGGTTCCGCTGAAGGGTATCAGCGCCAGGAGAAAATCGTGCAGGGTCTGAATGTTCTGCCCGAGTGCGAGAGAGTCGTTAGACGCGGAGGACTGCTGGTCCAGCAATAATGCCCGCTCCAAATTGAAACTCAGTTTCTGCTTGAGTTGCTGAATATCGATCGGCTTGCTGATGTAGTCGTCGCCCCCTGCCTGGAAACCGCGAGCTCGGTCCTCTTGGCTGTCATGGCCCGAGACAAACAGAATCGGAGTGCTGGCAAACAGCGGTTCCGCGCGGATCATCCGGCACACACGCAGGCCGTCGAGGGTGGGCATGTCCACATCCAGCAAAATGGCGTCGGGCTTGAAATTCACTAGGGCCTCGATGCCCGAGCTGCCGGACATAGCTGTCAAAACCTCGTATTCATTGGCCAGCACCCGCTCCACCAGTTTCTGGTTCGCGTCATTGTCGTCGATCGACAAAATCTTCGGTCGGTTTTCCATGCAGTACCTCGTTTGGGCTGCCATTCGTTGGCAGCTGGTGCACGGCAGTGCGCACGCCTGCCGTTTCGCAACATAGACAACTGTTTTTGACGCCGATTCGCTATGAACGTCAAAGCCGGGCGCAAAAAAGCAGCGCCAGAGAAATCAAAGGAGGATTTATTATGCTCGGCGTCCCGCGGCAGCGAGGCCGAGGACTATATAGGGTTGCGCCGCAGTTGCCGGGACGATCGGAACCAGCCCGCGTGCGCAATCAGAACGGCGCACAGTGTAACCGTTCCCTTGGGTGCCACACAATTACCCCGCTGTGCCCGCGGCGGGCCACGTGCATTTTTTTAGCGGGTGTTTCTGGGGTACAATCCCGCCTCTTTTTTCGCCGTTCGAGACTTTTCCCATGGAAATCAACCCGCTGCTCAATGCTATCGCCGATATGCAAAAACGCACTGACGTGCTTCGGGGGTATCTTTGACTACGAAGTAAAAAAAGAGCGTCTAGCGGAGGTCGAGCTGGAGTTAAGCGAACCCGGGGTGTGGGATGATCCGGAAAGAGCGCAGTCCCTCGGGCGTGAACGGTCTTCCCTCGAGCAAGTCGTCAAGACTATTGATAAGTTGGACCAGGGGCTGCAGGACAGCCGCGAACTGATCGACATGGCGGCCGAAGAGCAGGATGAAGCAAGTCTCGCCGACGTGCAGCAGGAAATTAATTATCTAGAGGCTCAGCTCGCGCAACTGGAGTTTCGCCGCATGTTCGCCGGTGAGACCGATCCGAACAATGCTTATCTCGATATTCAGGCCGGGTCCGGCGGTACCGAGGCGCAGGATTGGGCAGAAATGCTTCTGCGCATGTATTTGCGCTGGGGCGATCACAAGGGGTTTAAATCGACGCTGGAAGAAGCTTCGCCCGGGGAAGTGGCGGGCATCAAGAGTGCGACCATTCACTTCGAGGGTGAATACGCGTTCGGTTGGCTGCGCACCGAAATCGGTGTTCATCGGCTGGTGCGCAAGTCGCCGTTTGACTCGGGCAACCGGCGGCATACTTCATTCGCGTCGGTGTTTGTCTCGCCGGAGATCGATGACAATATCGAAATCAACATCAACCCGGCGGACCTGCGCACCGATACCTACAGGGCGAGCGGCGCCGGCGGTCAGCACGTCAACAAAACCGACTCCGCAATCCGCGTCACGCATCTACCCACCGGCATCGTGGTGGAATGCCAGGATGAACGCTCGCAGCACAAG
>DJFO01000310.1 GCA_002432555.1 Marinagarivorans sp. UBA5870 | reverse complement strand
CTCCTCAAGGAAATGCTGCGGGATGATCCAGCCCAGGGCATGGGTAAACCCGAACAACTCCGCCCCAGCCTTGCCGGTTTTTGGTCGAAACGAATCTCGCAAAAGGATCGACTTATCTACAAGTTTGATGAGCACTACATTTATATCCTCGCCATAGGCGGACATTACGAAGATCGTTGATCCTCCATTACAGCAATCTCTGCGCAAGCGGCGCAAACCATCCCCTCTCCCCCCGGGAGAGGGCTAGGGGCGCCCGGCTAGGGTGAGGGTGCTCGGCTAGGCTGAGCGCGAAGGCGCGAGGCCAAACCATCCCACCCAAGCCCACCCTGGCACAAAAATCGCTAACAAGTGATCCATCATCAGCCGCCCCCTGAGCCTGTCGAAGGGCGGCCAAGTCGCAGATATTCCGCAGTTGCGATGCCGACATAACAATAACGGCCCGGATCCACACACATGCGACATACCCAAAACCCCGGTTTTTCCCGGCGCTTTTTGCGCAAAGGCGGTAATCCTACAAGCCAATCAGCCATATCGCTGCTAACCTCGCCCTCCTTTCCTACAGACAAATAAAGAGGAGCTTGGAGCGTGGCACGCTTGTTACACACCGCCGACTGGCAAATAGGTCGACACTCTTTACTATCCACCTCATCTGGAGGCCGCAGCCGCACCGGCCGCTTTGCCGAAGACGACGCAGCCCTGCTGGCCGAAGCGCGCTTCACCGCCATCGAACGCATCGCCGCCCTGGCCACGGCAGAACAGGTGGACGCCGTCTTGGTCGCGGGTGATGTGTTCGACGCCCAAACCGTCTCCGACAGAACGATCCTGCGCACCTTTCAGTTGGTGGCAGGTTTTCGCGGACCCTGGATATTGATCCCCGGCAACCACGACGCCGCCCTGGCGGAAAGCGTGTGGACCCGCGCCCAAAGGCTCAAAGCGATTCCAGCGAATGTCATCCCGCTGCTCACTCCGGAAGTCCGCGCCTTCCCGGACGCCGGTTTTGCCATACTGCCGGCACCGCTTACCCAGCGGCAGACTTATCAGGACCTTACCGACTGGTTCGACACAGCGGAAACCCCCGCCGGCCTGCTGCGCATCGGCCTCGCCCACGGCAGCATCGCCGGGCAATTGCCGGAATCGGCGGATTCCCCCAACCNNCAACCCCATCGCACCCACCCGCGCCCAAAGTGCGCGCCTGGATTATCTCGCCCTGGGCGACTGGCACGGCCTCAAAAAAATCGACGCCCGCACCTGGTACAGCGGCACACCAGAGCAGGACCGCTTTAAGGACAACGGCGCCGGCCAGGTATTGATCGTGGATATCGCGCAGCCGGGCGCGGAGCCAGTGGTCGAAACGCGCTCCATCGGCCAACACCAATGGATTAAACGCGAATACACCCTGGCGGTGGCCTCCGATTTGGAAAACCTGTTCCGCGAATTGCAGCAGCTGCCAGATAAAGCGGTGGTGGACCTGACCCTGCGCGGCCAGATCAACCTGCTCGATCACCAGCGTTTATTGCAGACGCTCGCCACCACCGAGGCGCGTCTGCGCAGCCTCACCTACCAAACAGCCGATTTGCGCCTGCACCCCACGGACGACGATATCGCCGCGCTCCATGCGGACGGTTACGTGGGCGAGGTAGTGCAAACCCTGCGGCAGATGCAGGAGGGCGAGGGCGATGCCCATATCGCCCGCGAAGCCCTGGCCATTCTCGCGGATTTATTGCGTGAACCTGCAGGGGAGGCAAATCTGTGAAATTAACTCGCCTCGCTGTTAATCAATTCAAGCAATTTCGCCAAACGTTGGTGATCGACCAACTCACCGACGGCATTAATTTATTTGTCGGTCCCAACGAATCCGGCAAAAGCACTTTGGTGCGGGCAATACGCGCCGCCTTTTTTGAACGCTACAAATCCTCCAGCGTGGACGACCTACAACCCTGGGGCGACTCCTCCGCCGCACCGCAGGTGGAATTGGAATTCGACTGGCAGGGTCAGCATTGGAAATTACACAAACAATTCCTTAAAAAACCGCGCTGCGACCTCACCGTCGGCCAGCAACATTTTGGCGAGGACCAAGCGGAGGAAAAACTCGCGGAATTATTGGGCTACCAATTCTCCGCCCGCGGCGCCAGCAAACCCGAACACTGGGGCATTCCTGGCTTGCTCTGGGTGGAGCAGGGCTGCGTGCAGGACATTCGCCCCTCCGTGGAACACGCCGGCCACCATTTAAAGTCCGCGCTCAGCAGCACTCTGGGAGATATCACCAGCAGCGGCGGCGATGAACTGATAACCAAGGTGGAAAACGAACGCGCCCAATTGCTCACCAAAACCGGCCAGCCCACCGGGCAATTCAAAAAAGTGCTGCAGGACTGCGACGAACAACAAAACGTCCTTGCCGAACTAGATGAAAAAATTCAGCGCTACCGCGCCAGTGTTGACCGCCTCGGCCAATTACAAAGCCAGCGTGACGACATCGACAGCCAAAAGCCCTGGCAGGAATACCGCGCAAAAGCCAAAGCGGCGGAGGACGCCCTAGCCAAAGTGCAGGCATTGCAAGGCGAACAGGAACGCGACCAACAATCCCTGCGCCATTGCGAAAGCAATATGGATTTGTGCCGCCAACAATTGCGGGATTTTGAACAGCGCGCCCAACAACTGGCGACTCGCGAGCAGGACAAAACCAAATCCGCCCGCGCCCTGGTGGAATGCCAGCAACTCACCGCGCAAATCCAGGAGCGCCTACAAAAGGCGGAGCAGCAATACCAGCTCGCGAAAAATGCCGTAAAAGCCGCCCGCGAACAACAACAGCGCCGCCTGTTGCAACGCGAGCACGACCAGCTCGCTGAGCAGCTCAGCAAATTGCAACAAACCTATAAAGGCGCCGGGCAAATTCAAACGGAATTACAAACCCTGCGCACCCAACAACAGGCCCAGGCCCTGGATGCCAAACAACTGGCGCAGCTCAAAAAACTCCACCAACAATTAGGCGAGCTGAAAATTCGTGAACAAGCCGTCGCCACCCGTTTGCACTACCAACTGGATGCGGGCAAAACCATCAACATCGGCGAGCACACGGTGGAAGGCAGCGGCGAACGCTGGTTGGTGCAGAGCACGGCATTGGCCATTCCTGGCGTGGGCACTTTGCAAATCCAACCCGGTGGCAAAGACGTTCAGGACATCGCCCGCACCCGTGAGCAATTGGAAGGCGAATTCACCAGCCTGCTGCAACGCCTTAAAGTCACCAGCCTGGAACAGGCCGAAGAGCGCGCCGCGCACAATCAGCAGCTGAACAACCAAATTGAGCAACTCAAAACCCGACTGGAAATGCTCGCCCCGCACGGCGTGGATGCAATCGCGGCAGAAATTCACCTCAGCCAACAAAAGCAGCAAACGCTGGCGGATGAAATGGGCGCATTACCCCCAACAACCGGGGAGGATTTAAACGAGCGGGAATCAGAAACTGCGCGCAGCACCGCAGAAGCTGCTTTGAAGGCAGCAGAGCAGGCCGCGAATGATCACCAGCGCGACCTCGCCCTGCGTCAACGCGAATGCGAGAGTGCCGAACAGGAATGGCAAAAACTCCAAACGGAATTGCAATCCCCAGAGCGCAAAACTCGCGAGCGGGAAACCCTGGACCGCCTCAGCCAACTCAAGGCGGAAGAAAATCAGTTAATCAATGCCCTGGAACAGCGCAAACAAAAAATCGACTCCGCCAACCCCGCCATCCTCCAACAGGATGTAA
>DJFO01000184.1 GCA_002432555.1 Marinagarivorans sp. UBA5870 | reverse complement strand
GATCTATCAAATCCGCAGCAAACACGCGGTAGGTTTAATGCAATCCCGCAGGCGAATTCAAGTACGCGCCGGGGGCAAAAACCTGGTTAACCGACCGCCGTGGTCTGAGGTTCGTCGAGATTTTTCACCCAGACGCCGACTTCGAGCCCGGCATCGGGTGGTCCCACGTAGGCCCCCGCCACCGGTGGCACCGCTTCGGGATTATGGGAGACCGCCACGGGAATGTGATTGGGACCGGCGACGCAGCCGGAGGTTGGATCAAATCCCTTCCAGCCGGCCCCGGGGATATAGACCTCGGCCCAGGCGTGGGTGGCCCCGGGGATTTCGCAGGATGTGCAGGTGTTGAGATAGCCGCTGACAAACCGCGCCGCGAGGCCGCACCGGCGGGCGGTGCCTATGAAAAGATTGGCAAAGTCGCGACAGGATCCCGTGCCCAATTCCAAAGTCTGCTCTGGCGTTTGCACCCCCTCTTCTTCGCGAATGCGATAGTCGAGTCCGGTGTGGATCCGCTGCATAAGTTGGTTGAGGAATTCATAGGTCTGAAGAGAACCGTCCCGCCGATCCACTTCCTTGAGCCATTTGGCAAACTGTTTACCTGCGGCTTCCTTCGGCAACACCAGGTAGGGCTGCAGAAATGCGCGGATATCGTCGCGATACTTAAATGGATACTGCACCGCGTATTCGTCGACGACAAAATCGAGCGGGGTGACGTTGTATTGCTGAATATCCACCTCGCTGTAAATTTCCAGGCGATCGGTTTCTTCGGTAAAGCTCGCTACCGCAATTGAATTGTCTTCCACGTCCCGCACCCATCGAATCAACGCTGGAGGAGTAATCTGCAAAATGGACGTCTCAATACGCAACTCGTGGCTCTCGCGTGGGCGAAGCATCAGAGAATGTGGATTGAGGGTCACCTTGCTGCCAAAAGTATAAACCGTTTTATGAATAATTTTGTAACGTTTCATTCCGGTGGTTCCTGCTGCCCGGTCAATCTTTAGGGCGTTCCCCATCGACCGCCAGCAAATGCTGGCGATCGATTTCTACCACCATTAAAAGGTGAATTTGGCTCCGACCTTTATGGTGTCTATATCCGTGTCGGACCCGTCGATTTCTTCGGGCGGCCAGTCGGAGTCGTCAATAGCTATTTTATAGCGGTCGTATTCGACGGAAATACTCAGGGGGTCCATCACAACAAAGTTGACGCCCACCCCGTAAAAAATTTGTTCATCCTCGAAGTCTTCACTGAAATCCCCGATTTCGACATCTACAGTCGAAAAAAACTGTCCAGCCTTGGCGTAAAGCTGAAAATTGTCCGACAGGGGGAGAAAGCCCACCAGAGCACCGCCCCAGCCGTCGACTTCCACGGACGCATCATCATTGCCGTACTCGCCAAAATTGGCATAGTTAGCTTCAATAGCTATAAACGAATTGAATTTATACCCGACCAGCGCTTCGAAATAGTCGTTCTCGTCTTCAAATTCGCCTCCGCGCGCTTTGTAGCCGCCGTAATTAGCGCCGAGATAAAGACCAGCATTGTCAGCGGCGTGGACGGCGGCGGATGACACCATGGCAAATGAGGAACAGGTCAGAGCAGCAGCCAGAGCCAATTTTCTTGTTATGGAAACGTCGTTTTTAACTTGTTTCATGACTGTAATCCTTCTAGATAGTGACAATTCCCTCTGAGCAAAGCCTGTACCAGACGATAAAGTTCCCGCTTTAAGAAGTAAAATCAGGCGTTTGCGGTCCTGGCGGCCCGCAGTCGCGGATTGGAGTGTTTGTAAACTTTCGATTTTTTTGCAATCTTTGCCAGGGGCAATGGAACTAATCGTATTTCCTACGAACTGTCCACAACCAAGCTTGGCTCCGCTGCCTTGTACCAGGCTTATTCAGCTAAACTTGGCTACCCTGCCTTGTACCAGACTTATTAAGCTAAATATGGCTACGCTGCCTTGTACCAGCTNNAGAATCAGCTCTGCGTCAGCCGGTCGCCGATGTGCACTTTATTGCGGCAGTAGAGTTTGGCCCCGAGCACACCGAGCTTACCCTCAGCGGGCGCCGCTCGGATAAACAAGGCACGCAGGGGATCACCGGTGCTAACCATGAGCTGGGCGCCGGATTTGGCGATGACCACGCCCGGCTCGGTTTGCGGTCGCAGCAGGTCAACGTAATCCGCCTCTATGACCTGCAGGACCGTCCCCCCGGTCCCCGCACCTCGGTGGGCCGCCACCCGATGGAGCGCCACCCGATGGAGCGCCATCCGATGGAGCGCCACCCGATGGAAACAACGGAAATAACTCGGCGGCGACGCGCTCCGAATCCGGTTGCGCAAGTATTCCGCCGATTGAGTCCAGTCGAGAAACAGGTCGGCAGGCGCCAGGCGGCCAAAATAACTGGCCAGGCTTTCATCCTGCGCGCGACTGGATCCTGTTGCTCCAGCGTGTTGGGACATTTTTTCCAAAGCCATGCCTACCGACTCCCGCGCGCGGAACGCGATGCGCCGGGCAAGTTTCGAATAGTCATCCGACGGATAAATGGGGAATTCCGACTGATATAAAATGTCTCCGGCGTCTATCCTCGCGGTCAGATAATGGAAAGTGACGCCGGTAAGGCTCTCGCCTTCGCGTAAGACCGAGGCAATAGGACTCGCCCCCCGGTGGCGCGGCAGGAGAGAGGGGTGCACGTTGATGCACGCTTGCCGCGGCAGCGCTATGGTGGGCGGACTCAATATCTCGCCCCAGCCGGCCACCACCAACAGATCGGGTGATAAACTCTTCGCGTACTGGCAGAAGTCGGGATCATTGGCCGACGGAAAATTCAGCAGCGGAACCCCCCCCGGCAAACGGGTTGGTAACAGGAGGCGCTTCAAGCGGGTTTTAAGCGTGGTTTTCGCGCGCACTTCCCAGGGGAAAAATCCGACCACCTGATGCTGCGCGGCCAAGATACCCTCGAGCACCCCCAGGGCCAAATCCCCGCTCCCCAAAAGCAATATTCGAAACATGTTCAACCTTATTTTAGCCCGCGCACCTTATGCGCCTTAACCGCGGTGCACTGAGTCTGCGACGGCGAGGCGTCGCCCGACGCGTGCCGTCTCCCTTCGCGTTCACGACTGTTTAAATTCGTGCACCAGTATAGACCGCCAGCCAGGTAAATGCCCGCGGGAGTCTTTTAGGGAAAATTGTGCGACCGGAGAGACGGGCGACCGCGAGGGCCGCTCCCACGATTGGATATTTGCGGCGGTCTGCACCTCCGTGCGGTTGTCCACCTAGGGGGACCCCATGCGGGTGCCCCTAGAGCCGACGAAGACCGATCGCCATTCGAGGCGATAAAAAGACGGTTCAAAATTCTCGTGGCGCCCCGCCCGAGCACCCGCGCGGAGCCAGATGGGTTGAAGCAGTTCGAGGACGAGTTAATTAACCCAGCGAGAGTGAGCCGCGACGGCGGTCGTATGAAATGCGGAGCGAATCCGGCGGCAATCATTTTGCAGCACCTTTTTGACGAAGCCGCCGAACCATTCGAGGGACGCGCAGTGGCTGCGGTCCTGCGGCAGATGGCCGAGAAACCGCATGTAGTCACAGGCTCCCTCAAACAGCGGCACCATGCCCTCGCGGCTGCCCGCGGCGGAGTAAACGTTGTGCGGGGCGAACACCGGAAGATGGGCGCGACTGCGGATATTCTTCAGATGCAGATGGGCAATGTGGGGAGCGAGGCTGTGCCAGGCAGCCACCGGATCCTCCCCGGCCTCCCAGATGTGCAGCACGTCGAAATTAACCTTGAGGGAAGCATGCTCAACACTGTCGAGCAGCGCGGTGGTGGCCGCGGTGGTGTCCGCCCCGGTGTTCGGGTGCGTTTCCACTACCAGTTCGACGCCGTGCTCCGCCGCAATGCCGCACAACTTTTTCAAGCGGCGCACCATGGCCGCGTAACGCGGGGCGGGAGTGGACGCGCTGCCGGTTTGGCCGGCGAAAGTGCGTATCTTGCTCGCATTCCAGCGGTTGGCCAGTCGACATAGGGTGCGCATTTTATTGAGCGCCACTCGTTCGTCCCCGTCCATTGGCAGGTAGTCGCTCAGCATGGCGACGCGCAAACCGAAGGCCGCCAGCCACTGGGCGTTGAATTGGGGCTGATCGGCAAGATGCAGCGCGTGAATCCCCCACAGCTCCACCGCCTGAAATTGATTCTGTGCCGCCCAATGGACAATCTCCGGCAGTGATATCAACTGGTGGCGAAAACTGATGGTGCACACGGCGAGCTCAATCATATAACCACCTCCAGCAACCCACTGTCCGCCAGTCCATATTCCCGCTGCCACAACCGGTGCACTCGCCGCAGCTCCGCCTTGATCCGAAATTCGCGCGCATTCTGCTCGAGCAGAAGATTTTCGAGCGCTTTACGCTGTGCCGGCGCCGGTTGGCCGGCAAATTTCATCGCCTGAAACTGCACTTGGTCATAGCCTTTTACCAGCTGCTCAATCACACAGCACCAGCCTTCGAAGGCCTCCGCCGGTAAATCGAGTTCGCGCCAAAAAAAAGCGAGGCCATGTTCGTACGCGTATTTGCGAATCGCCAGTACCGGCAGCTCCCGCAGGGCCTCACCCAGGTCGGCCAGCGCGATTCCCTCTGCCGCTTGAGTGTGGGCCTCAAGTATTTCCCGCACCGTGTCGGTCATGGGATTGTTGCCGCCCTTGAAACAGGCCGCAAAATAAGCGTCGACCGCGCGGCGCTCGGGGGCCTTGACCACCGCGGTGGAAAACCGGTACCCGCCGGCGACGGTCGGCTGTGCAATCGCCTGTAGAACTCGCTGCTTCACGAGGGCGCCCTGCCAGCGGAAATCCGGATCCCACATCCAGATCTGCAAGGGGTCGGGCAGGTTCTCCAGCATCACGTAGTGAGGAAAGGGATTTTTATTGAACTTGTTCTCCCGCTCCGGCAATTGGTAGAGGTCGAGCATCACCATCAGCCACTCGTGGGGCGCACGTTTTTCCAGCAGCTGCTGCAAATTCTCGAGATTCGCCGTCTCGCCGAGACGGCGGTCATACCAGGGCACCACTGCCACGCCGTACAGCCGCTCATACCAGTGCGTGAAGAACGAGTGATCGACGTTTTCCGCGTGATAGCTCAAACGAAAGCGCGAGTCCACAAACACTTCCGCATCCCATACGCCGAAATAAAATGGTCGATGGTCGATACCGGGAATTTTCTTCAGGGGCTCGCACAGGCAACTGACGAAACAGTGCACTTTGATATCCAGCTCCGGCTCGCCAGCCCCGGCCGGCGGCGCGAGGGAGCGCGGCTGATGTTCGGCGATCACGCCCGCCAGGGCGGTGACCGTGGAAAAATCGCCTTTGGCCAGCGCCGCCTCCGGCACCTGTACGCCCTGTTCGATTTCCAGATCCACCAGCAGCTGCACCAGCTGCATGGAGTCCAGGCCGCAGTCCATCAGGAGATCTGCATCCGGCCGCAAAAGATCTTCCGGCAGGTTAAAGCGCCGGCGCAACGCCTGAATAATCACGACTTCGAGTTCGGCGGCCTTGTTCATGGCGCGACCGCCTCGGTGGTGAAATCCCGCACCGCGAGCTGACGCCGACTGATTTTGCCGTTATTCAAACGCGGGATTTCCGGCACCTGGATCCAGTGCGACGGCCACTGGTGCCGGGCCAAAAAACGCGCCGACCAAGCGCGCATTACCGCAGCGGGAATTTCGCTGTCCGCCGTATAAAGCGCGGCGACCCTTTGCCCTGCGAGCTCATCTTGTTTGCGAAATACCACCACCTCCTGCACCCCGGGCAATTGCGCAAGTACATTTTCCACCTCGGTGGGATAGACGTTCACCCCCGACACTATGATGGTGTCGTCCAACCGGCTGCAGAAATACCAGTCCCCCGCGGGGTCCTGATACGCGAGATCTTGGGTAAATACCTCGCGCTCGGCGAGTCGCACGCGGAGTTCGCCGACCCCCGGCGCGTGTGCGGCCGCCTCGCCGGCCGGGGGTGGCGCCAGGTGCAATTGCAGATGCGGCAACGGGCGACCGATCGCGTTGGCGGTTACGGGGTTTTTCGCAATGCTGACGCAGCCGGCTTCGGAACAGCCGTACTGCTGCAGAAACAGGTGCACCCTGCCGCGGATGGTGTCGAACCATTGCGCCGGCAGCACCGTGCCCGATGTCATAGCGCCGTACAGGCGCGTATCCCCCGGCAGCAACTGCACCAGCGAATGAATAAACGCCGGCGCGCTGTAGAGCAGCGGCTCTGGGTAGAGCGCGAGTACACGCAGCACATACTTCGGATTCCACGAGGTAACCACATGGGGTATGACGCCGCGCTGGAGGCTGGCGAGCACGCCGCAAATCAGGCCATAAGAGTGGGTAATCGAACAGGCGATCACCGGCGTCACTGTGGGGGCGAGGTCGATGCAGCGGTTATAGCTGGCGATTTCCTGAGAAATTTCCGACCAAGTGCGCTCGATGGTCTTGGGTTGCCCGGTAGTGCCGGAACTTTGCTGGATCAAGACCCCCTCCCGTCGTCCCTCGGACGGAGCCAGCCGCAGGAAACCGTCCCGCCCCTGCCACCAAAGCGCGTCGCATTANNTTGGTGAGCGCTGTGGCTTGCAGCGTATCCGGATGCAGCGGCGCTACCGAGAGTTGGTGCCGCTGACAATAGTGCACCAGCACCAGCCATTCCCAGGCGTCCGCGGTGCAGACGGCCAGGCGGGTGGGAGCAAAATCCCGCCGGGCAAACCAATCGGCCAAATCTTTCAGAGCCGCTTCCAGGTCGGTGCGACTGTAATGGCGATCATCGATCTTCAGCATATTCATTTCCGCAAAGGCGCGGTGCCGGTGGCGGCGGCCGCGAATGGATTGGGTATCAAGTGGTGATATTCCGGCGGCTCCGCCGGGGGTCCGCGGCCGGGCTCTGCCGCGGGCTTCCCCTGCCACAGTTTTTTGCGCACTAAGGATTCCGCCTGAATCAGCTTTGCCTCCTGCCCGACTCGCGCCAGTCGATTAGGCGCGCACCAGGGGCCCGCGGCGTATTCATCCAACAGCTGCGCGATCCGCTGCCAGAATTCGCTTTCCGCCAGGCCGTATTGGGTCTGGCAGAGGTTCGCCAACTCCGAGAGGTGGTAGATGTAGAGGGTGTCCATATAAAGCTCCCGCAGGGCTTCCACCGAGTCCATCCAATAAAAATCATTGGGGCGGCCCTGCGCGAGACTCGGCTCCAGAGCGGCAAAATCCGGGACTTTCTCTGGGGCGGCGATGAAGTCGGGGCAGTATTCGACGCTCTCGTGGAAATCCCGCAGCGCCAGGCGCAGTGGCCAGCCGTCCCGGTGCAGCAGCAGCGCATTTTGTGCGTGCGCCTCCACCGCTATACCCTGGCGCGCCAGCAGGTGCCAGACCGGCAGCACCACCACGCGCAGCAACTGGCGCAGCCACGGCCCGAGGCCATAGGTCTCAATCCAGGGTTCGATAAACGGAGCGCCATCGGCCTCGATGGCGAAGAGCGCGGTCATGGGCACCGCCTGTTCCCCCGCATGGAGCTGCGCGGTTATGTTGTCCCGCCAGATCGCGCTCCATTGGCTGATTCGAGGGTCGGTGCTCCCATAGATCTGCGGCTCTACCAGTGCGCCGGCAAACTCGCGCAGAATCACCAGGGGATGGGTGGCGAAAAAAGGATCAGCCGCGACAGACTCGGCCAGCCAACGCGAAATCTCCGGCGCGAGGCAAACGCCGTGAGCAATTAAATAACGCACGCTGGAGGTGCAGACGATATTGAGTGGCAGCTTCACATCCGGCGCGCCTGGATGCGACACGTTGATCAAGGTTCGAACGGACTGGGAGGCCACATAAAAATCCCCGACCGCGCCCAGGTCGACAACGGCGGGCTCTATCGCCTGCAGCCGCGGCTGCAGGCAATTGCACCACTGCCAGGGGTGCACCGGCACCAGCAGAAAGGCTGCTAAATTCACCGCCCGCTCGGTGCAGCGGCGCTCGAGATCCGGCCAATCCGGCAGTTCGCGATAAAATTCCCCCGAACTGACGGGGGTGTTCTCCCGCGCGAAGAATTTTGCCCGCGCGTGTCGGCGGGGCACTGCCAACCAATGCAATTGGAACGGTCGCGCGCACTCGGGGCTGTACTGTCGGTGATCGCTTTCGGAAAAACCGCTGCGTGCCTTGAAGCACGGGTGGTACGGGTGGCCCTCCCACAAAAGCGTCTCCAACCGCGTGTTATCCGCCGTGCGCCGCCCCAGGGGCGCCGGCAGGTGGCGCCTGTTCCACTGGCTCCAATAGACCGTCTGCAAGAGTTCGTCGAGCAACCGCTGTTTCGCGGCGGGGTCGCCGTGCACCGCATCGAT
>DJFO01000429.1 GCA_002432555.1 Marinagarivorans sp. UBA5870 | reverse complement strand
GGATACCGTCGGCGATGACAGTGGCTGAGGAAACTTTCTAAATTCTTGATATGAGGTGATAGTGTCACGGAAACCAAGATTGCAATCCTCGATTCTTTAAAAAATTGGTGTGTTGTTGTAGTTATGCTGCCCTTTCGAGTACCACCTGAGCCTTGACGGGGCAGTATAACGTGCCCGCAGTCAAAATCGAAACCGCCGTTGCACCCGTTCTCAGTATAGACGCGATATTCCACAATGGGCGCAACCGGCGCCGTATAGGAGCACAAACTGGTAGGGCTCGCCAGCGCATCGCGTCGCAAGTGTTATGGAGTACACAGTTTTGTGTTCTCGCCTAAGACGGATATGGTAGGCTTGCCGGCCATTAATTCCCGAGTTGAGGCGCTGATCTCAGCTCGCGGGCCACGTGCAATCGGCGGGAGAAAATGTGCATGCGCGGAACGATTAAATGGGTTGGTGATGCGATGTTTGTTGCGGAGTCCGGCAGTGGGCACGCGGTAATAATAGACGGTCCCCCCGATCACGGTGGGCGCAATATGGGTGTGCGCCCTATGGAGATGATTCTGCTCGGTTTGGGCGGTTGCGCGTCTTTCGATGTTGTCAGCATCCTTAAAAAATCGCGTCAGGACGTGATTAGTTGTCGCGCAGATTTGGAAGCTGAACGCGCGGAGGGTGTGCCGTCGCCCTTTACCAAAATTCATCTCAAGTTTGTGGTGAGTGGGCGCAATCTTAAGGAAAGTCAGGTCGAGCGAGCAGTAAACCTCTCCTCAGAGAAGTACTGCTCCGCCTCTATCATGCTGCGGGCCGCAGGTGTGGAAATCACCCATTCGTTTGAGGTGGTCGAAGCAACCTGATCCCGCTGTCCAGTGGCCTTAGATGCGATAGCTGGAGACGGTCATCAATTTCGAGGTTAGACGCATCAGCTTTTTTATCGGCTTGGGAAAACGATAACCACCGGCGCGCAGGGCGCTCTGGCCGTGCGCTTCTTCTTCTTTCAGCATGGTTTGCACGATAGCGCGGGATTTCTGATCCTCTGATGGCAGTTGTTTCAGATGGTCGCGCAGATGATTTCCCACCTGTTCTTCAGTGGCGGCGACAAATCCCAGGCTGGCTTTGTCACTGACCAGGCCAGCGGCGGCGCCCAGTCCAAAAGACAATCCGTACCAAAGCGGATTGAGTAGGCTGGGTTGGCTATGCAACTGGCGCAATCGTTCGTCGCACCACGCCAGGTGGTCGATTTCTTCATCCGCCGCTCGTTCCATTTTGTTGCGTACTTTGGCTAGCTTGGCCGTCGCGGCCTGCCCCTGGTAGAGCGCCTGGGCGCAGACCTCTCCTGTGTGATTAACCCTCATTAAGCCCGCCGCATGGCGACGTCCAGCTGTGGATAAATCTGCATCCGGCACATGTTCTGCCGGGGACGGTCGGTGGGCCGCGATTCCGCCGGGGTGAAGGGTGCGTAATGCGCGGTCGAACTGACCGATCAGCCGATCCGCCAGGGAAGGACGTTGAAAATGGGTTTGATGCATAATGCCCACCTGTGCCGCTTGGCAAGTTCACAATAACGACCTTGGATTCTAAACAATTACGGAAGTCGCGGCGAACCGAATGCCGCGAGGCGGAAGAGAACGCATGAACTACAACGACCTGAGCATTCTGCTCCACTCCAATATTTCACTGATCGTGGTGGAAACCTTTGACGAGGTTCGCGCGCTTAGTTTGTTACAAAAGTTTTTTCGCGAAGAGTCCATCGGCGGATGGCGGTGGTCGGTCACCGATGGTTTACAGCCGCTGGGATTTGGTCTGCAGTCTGAGGATCAGAACAACCAGGCCAAGCCTGAGGACATGCTCAATCATATAAAAAAATGCCAAAAGGCCAGCGCCTTCGTCTTGTGTGATTTGCACCCGTATCTCGATGAACCCAAGATGGTTCGCCTGTTAAAAGACATAGCGCTCAATCAGATGGCGGCGCGGCATAAGGTGGTGTTGATCAGCCACCGTCTCAAATTACCGGTTGAAGTCGCGCGCTACGCAGCGGTTCTGCAGATGAGTCTGCCCACCGATGAAGAAATTCTTACCCTGATCCGAGAAGAGGCAAAATTCTGGTCTGACCGCAATGGGGGTGAGCGTATCAAAACCGATAATGCGACCTTGCAGAAATTGGTTAACAATCTCCGCGGCTTGCCGCATCAGGATGTCCGGCGGCTGGCCCGCGGCGCGATAGTGGATGATGGAGCGATTAATGAGACCGATCTGCCGGAGTTGGCTAAGGCCAAGTTTGCGCTGATGGATATGGATGGTGTGCTGCATTTCGAATACAACACCGCGCATTTAAAAGATATTGCCGGGCTCAACCGATTAAAAGCATGGTTGGCAGAGCGGCATCAGGCCGTGGCCGGCGTGGATGGCCAGCACAAAATCGACCCGCCGAAGGGCGTTCTTCTGTTTGGTGTGCAGGGGGGCGGCAAGAGCCTGGCCGCAAAAGCCATCGCCGGTATTTGGGGTTTGCCGCTGTTGCGGCTGGNNCAACAAGTATGTAGGCGAGACCGAGAGAAACCTTCGCGATGCACTCAAGCTTGCCGATGTGATGTCGCCGTGTGTGTTGTGGATCGATGAAATCGAAAAGGGTCTGGCGCAGAACGATGGTGAGAACGCGACGAGTAAACGGCTGCTTGGCACTTTATTGACCTGGATGGCGGAGCGCAAAAGCCGGGTATTTCTGGTTGCTACGAGCAATGACATTAGCGTGTTACCGCCCGAGCTGATGCGCAAGGGACGATTTGATGAGATTTTCTTTATTGATCTGCCCGACGCGGAAATGCGTCGAGTGATTTTTGAAATTCATATGGAAAAACGCGGTCTGCTCAGCCGCAGTTTCGATCTTGCGGAGCTTGCAGCAATGACTGAGGGTTTTACCGGCGCGGAAGTGGAGCAGGCCGTGGTGTCGGCCATGTACAGCGCGTCGGCTCGGGGGGAGGAGTTGTCCGTTGACCACGTGCGGGATGCCATCGTCAATACCCGCCCCTTATCAGTGATTATGGTGGAGCAAATGAATCAGCTGCGAGCCTGGGCGGCGGGTCGCGCGGTAGCTGCAAATTGATGTAAGTAATAATCGAGGTGAAAAACAACCATGCCCAAACTGTTCCCAGAAGATCAGGCACGAGTGGATAAAGTACTCAGCGAAGGGATTTACAAAGTTGAACGCAAGCCATTTCGCTTTTGGGGGTTGATGGCGATTCTAATTTTTGTGCTGGTGCTGATATCGATAACGGGTTATCTGGTGGCCGGCTATTTTGACAAACTCTGATCAGCGCCCAACTACTTCAGTGGCGCCCGCCCGTGCGAAATCACCTAGTGGGGTCACGCGGAAAAGCTCTACCGCCGGGGGCTGCGAGGTGTCTACATTCATTGCCATGGACAACAAATGTTCGCTGCCGATTTCCCAGTGGCCGAATCGCCAAGCGGTTGGGAAATCGTCGTGACTTGCATCGAAATTCACCGTCAAAGGTTGAGCCAGCGGGGCGAATATCACCGATTGAAGTGAGAGGCTCATACCGCAGCCTCGCGCTTTTATGTAGGCTTCCTTCAGTGTCCAGAGCTTGAAGAAGCGTTGCATTAGAGAATTAGCATCACCGCTAAAAACATACTGAATTTCGCTGTCCGCAAAACAGCGCTCTGCCAATCCTCGCACTTGCTCTACCGGTTTAACTTTCTCCACGTCCACCCCAACTTCTGCCGTGCGAGTGATGGCCATGGCGGCGAGGTTCTGGGTGTGGGAAAGATTAAAAAACAAGGGTTGCGCCAGCGGATTGGCAACCGCGGGTTTGCCATATGGATTTAATTCGAATCGCCAGTCTGGCGGTGCCACCTTCGGTTCATAGCGCGACAGCGTATCGCGGATAAGTGCGCGGGTGACCAGATGTTGATGCTTGTCTTTATCAAACCGGTAACGTTGCCATTTTGCGTGTTCTTCCGGCGTTAATAGTGCGTGGTAACGGTCCAGCAGATGAGGGTCGTCGATGCCGACCGGATCGACCAGCCAGATGTGAACCTGTCCCTTGTTGAGGTAAAGCGCTGGAATCATTGAGTGGGGTAATCGCGCTTGATGACGGCCGCCTGATCTGCAGACACCGGTTGCACCGAAAGCCGGCCCTGCTTGAGCAGTACCATGTCGTGCAAGTCCGGGTTCTGTTTCATACTCTGCAGCGGAATTACATTGGCGAATGTTTTTTTGTGCTGGATATCCACGCAAAACCAGCGCGGATTATCGGCGCCGGCTTTTGGATCAAAATAATCACTTTCGGGGTTAAATTGCGCGGGATCTGGGTACGCCGCCTTAACGACCTTGGCGAGTCCCACGATGCCTGGCACTTTACACTGGCTGTGATAAACAAAAACCTCATCGCCTACTTTGATCTGGTCGCGCAAAAGGTTGCGCGCCTGGTAGTTGCGAACGCCATCCCAGCGGGTAATTTTGTCTGGGGAATTCTCCAGGTTTTCGATGCTGAAAACGTGGGGTTCGGTTTTAAACAGCCAGTGGTTTTTCACGGTTAATCCTCTACCCAAATCCAGCGCAAAGGCTCACCAAAATCGTCCGTGAGCAGTTTTTTGCGTGGGCGTTTACTTTTTTTAATGTTGGTGTGGGGGTGTTTGCGTGCTTCCAGCGCCTGGACGACATCGTCGACTGGGGTGCGCTCCTGGCGTGGTGGATTTTGCCCGAGATTGCCAAACAAATTGCGATTGTCCAAATGCCCACTTGTTCCCCGGGGTACATCCTGGACCACTCCGCCGGTATGCAGATAATCCTGGATTTGCCGCTCCAGTTCTGCACGCAGCTCAGCTTTTGTGGGTAGGGGTTTCATAGCAGTCCGGAAATTTGACGCGACCCATAACCATAGCTCGGAATCCCTTCCGAGGGAAGCCGAGTCTTGGTGACGATATCAGCTGGCGCTATGAATATCGCGGTCCCGCAGGCCCATCAGATAGAGAATGGCATCCAACCCCAACGTGGAGATGGACTGTTTGGCGGAGGCTTTCACTAATGGTTTTGCACGGAAGGCAATGCCCAGTCCGGCGATACTGAGCATGGGTAGGTCGTTGGCGCCATCGCCTACGGCGATTACCTGCTCCAGCGAAATGCCTTCTTTTGCCGCCAGCTCGCGCAGCAGCTCCGCTTTGCGCTGGCCATCAATGACCCGGCCAACCACCTGGCCGGTGATCTTGCCTTCGACAATTTCCAATTCATTGGCGAACACGTAGTCGATGCCGAGGCGGCTTTGCACATGGCGGCCGAAATAGCTGAAGCCGCCGGATAAAATGGCGGTTTTGTAGCCGAGCTTGCGCAGGGTTTTCATCAGGTTCTCGGCGCCCTCGGTGAGGGTGAGGCGATTGGCAATCTCATCCAGAACAGCGGCGTCGAGCCCTTGCAACAAGGCCATGCGCCGGGCGAAGCTTTCTTTGAAATCCATCTCGCCGCGCATGGCGGCCTCGGTGATGGCGACGACTTTGTCGCCGACGCCCGCTGCTTTAGCGAGTTCGTCGATCACTTCGGCTTCAATCAATGTGGAATCCATATCGAAGCACACAAGGCGGCGGGTGCGTCGGTACATGTTGTCTTCCTGAACGGCGATGTCTACCTCCAGGCGGGAGGACAATTCCATGAAGTCCGCGCGCAAACGGGTGAGATCTTTCGGTGTTCCCCGGGCGGAAAACTCCACACAGGCTTTACTTTTGCTGTCCACCGTATCAAGCGGCACACGGCCGGAAAGGCGGGTGATGGCATCGATGTTAAGGCCGTGCTCCGCCACTATGGTGGTCAGCGCGGCGATTTGTTCAGCGGTGACTTGGCGAGCGAGTAGGGTGACGATGTGGCGTTCTTTGCCTTGCTGGTTGACCCATTCGTGATAGCTGGCTTCGGTAATGGATTGATATTTCACCTGCATGCCCAGTTCGTGCATGCCATACAGCACTTCCTTGATGATGGGCGCTGCATCCTCGCCGACGGGAAATTCCACCAACAGGCCGAGAGTAAGATTTTCGTGGATTACTGCTTGGCCGATATCGAGAATATTGGTGTTGTGGCGCGCCAGAATAGAGGTAACGGTAGAAGTCACCGCAGGGCGGTCAATACCGGAAATCGTGATTAGAATCAATTCGCGCACGGGAACACATCGGCCAGGAAAATGGGAGGCGGCATTATACAGAAGGTCCGCTGGGATTGCTGCCGCGCCCCTAGCGCGAGCATCGCCGTCAGCCCGACACACGATGCGCCGCATTGCTGCCCGCGGGTGGGTGATTCGGGTACACTAGCCGCCATTTTCCGCACACGGACCGCCGTTTTCAGTACACGGACCAAGGGTTGGCGGTGGATTCCGGTACCACAAATAGCGACTTGCCCATGCTCAAACAAATCTCTCTGCCACGTGTTCACTGGCGCCGCTTGCCGCCGGTGTTTTTCCTCAGCATGGGTGCTTTGCTCGCTTTGCTGTTGACCGCATTTGTGCTTGGTGAGCGGGGGCAGCAGAAAAATCGTGAATTGCTGCACGAGTTCGGCAGCGCTCTGGCCCAACTGGCGGCCAAGGATGTGGTGGATGCTTCCATCAGCCACGACCTGGTGAGCATGCACGCGGTGATGCAAGAGGTTCAGGCGCAGCCGCGAGTATTGATGGCCGCGGTACACGACCTCGAACAGACATTGCTGGTTCAGGCGGGGCAACCGCAGGTCAGTGTAGACACTCAGGCTTTTTCCGCGCCCATTCCCCTGCACGACAGTATTGCCGGTCACGTCACCATCACCTTAAATTCCGAATTCCCTGGAGAATCGGCTGTGCGCTGGGCGCTCACGGGCACCGCGCTGCTGCTGCTATTGCTGGTGGCCCTCGCCCTGTATGACACGCGTGGCGAAGCTTGGGAATTGCGTCCGGTATCGCTGCCGCGCCGCGCCGCGAGTCGCACGGAGGCCGTTGATTCGGAGGATGATTGGCGGCCTGAGATCGATGAGGCGGCGCATGACTGGCAGTCGGTGCCTGCCGATGGTTTCGACGCGGCAGATGTTAATGCGTGGGAGGACGAGCCAGTCGAAGCCGTTTTGCGCCACAGTGATCTCGTGCTCGCTATCCCAAATCGCCAGCGCCTGGAACAGCAACTTAATGGTGAGATGTTCGCGGAACTGGTGCAGCGGTTCGACAGTGCCTTGGATGATGTGCTCGCGCTTTACGGCGGCGTGCGTGTCGGCGCGCCGACCAAAGCGGGCATCTATTGCATTCGTTTTACCAGCAGCGAAAGCGCCTCCGAAGCAGCCTTCCGCGCTGTTTGTAGCGCCCATTTGATTTACGAACTCAATCGCCATCAGCGCATTCGCTTCCAGGTGGTCGCGGAAGTTTGTCATCCAGAGTTTGATGTCAAACTGGCGGTGTCCGATAGCGGCATTTTCATTCAAACCGCGCTGCTCGATACGCTTCTGCAAGCGCGGGTCGATACCTTGCCGGTGGATGACCACCGGGTTAGTTTGGCCGGTTTCAAACCACCTTTTTCATCATTGCTGGAGCGTCAGCAGGAGCAATTGCTGTCGGCTTGAGGGAACATTCCCCGGTGCAAATCGCTTGTTCTAAATCCTCCACCGCCGCTGGGCACCTTCTCTGTCGCGCTGTTACGATGAGCGACCCTTTTTCATGTGGCCTTTTGTTTATCTGTTAAGGAGCGGCGATGGAACACGGCACACCTTTGATCTCAACGATCGCACTTGCGCTGGGAATGGCGCTCGTTTTGGGTGTGCTGGCTGCACGGCTGAAGCTGCCGGCGCTGGTGGGTTATTTGTTGGCCGGCATCGTGATCGGCCCGTATACCCCGGGTTTTGTTGCTGACGTCAACATCGCCATGCAATTGGCGGAAATTGGCGTGATGCTGCTGATGTTTGGTGTCGGTCTGCATTTTTCGCTGGATGACTTGCTGCGGGTGCGGAAAATCGCAATACCGGGAGCGATTTTGCAGATTGCAGTAGCCACTGTGTTGGGCATGATGGTGGCGCATTTGTGGGACTGGACCCTGGGCGCGGCGCTTGTTTTCGGGTTGTCGTTATCGGTGGCCAGTACCGTGGTTTTGTTGCGTGCGCTGCAAAGCCGCGGTGCACTGACATCCATCGGCGGGCGCATTGCCGTTGGATGGTTGGTGGTGGAGGACCTGGTGATGGTGGTGGTGCTGGTGTTGCTGCCACCAATCGCGCAATGGTTGGCGCCGAACGAGGACGGAGTGCAGCGCAATCTCGCTTTGGTATTGCTGATTACGCTGGTGAAAGTGTCAGCGTTTGTGGCGCTGATGTTAGCTCTTGGCCGGAGGGTGTTTCCCAAAATTCTCTGGCAGGTGGCGCGCACCAATTCCCGTGAGCTGTTCACCCTGTGCGTTATCGCCGCGGCCGTTAGCATCGCCTTTGCTGCTGCTCATCTGTTTGGTGTGTCTTTCGCTCTCGGGGCCTTTATCGCCGGCATGGTGATGCGCGAATCCGAATTCAGCCACCGCGCCGCTACCGAATCACTGCCGCTGCAGGAGGCATTTGCAGTGCTGTTCTTTGTTTCCGTGGGTATGTTATTCGACCCCATGGTTATCCTCGACAAACCATTTTACGTGTTGGCCGTACTGGCCATTATTCTGGTAGGCAAGTCGATCGCCGCCGCTGTATTGGTGTTGATGTTTCGTTATCGCCTGGGGGTGGCGCTGACGGTTGCGGCAAGCTTGGCGCAGATTGGTGAATTCTCATTCATTCTTGTGGGCTTGGGCGTGACACTGGGAATGTTGCCGGTTGAAGGACAAAACCTGATTCTGGCTGGTGCGCTGATTTCCATTGCGCTCAATCCACTAATGTTCCGCTTGGTGCAACCGGCCACGGACTGGTTGCAGCGTCACTCGGCTACGGCGCGGCACCTGGAGCATATGGACGATCCACTGGCGGAGCTGCCGTTGAGTACAGACGACAAGTATCTCTCGGGACAGGTGGTGGTGGTAGGTTATGGGCGGGTGGGGCAAGCCATCAGCTGCGCTCTCATCGACGCCGGAATTCCTCACGTAGTGGCGGACCACAACCGCGAGTTGGTGGAGCGTCTGCGGCGCAAAGGCATGGCCGTTGTCTACGGCGATGCAGCAAGTCCCGCCGTGTTGGTGCAGGCGCATATCGCCCGTGCCAGTATGTTGGTGATTGCCGCACCAGGCGCCTTGGGATTGCAACACATGGTGGAGACGGCTCGTGCGCTCAATCCGAAAATCGAGATTCTGGTTTGCTCTGTGAATAAAGAGGAAGCCGCCATGTTGGAGCGGCTGGTTGAAGGCAAGGTGTTTTACAGTGAGTATGAAATGGCCGAGAACATGGCGTGCCATGTATTGCAACGCTATGGCAAAGCCCCCTGACGTTCCTTCACCCCGCCAAGGTGAGATGAGGGGCGGCGAGATCGCTGGCAAACACCCGAATCTTGCCATCAGCAAAACGAATGTGTAGACGGCTGGCGTCTTGGGCTTCTACCTCACCCTCGCCGAGGATGCTGTGCCGCACTTTTTGACCTGTGCGCCATGGAACAGTGGTGAATGTGACTGATGAATCCGGCTCAGTCACCTTAAGCACCAAAGGATTGCCGAGGGTTGCTAAATAGCAGCGCACTGTTTCGCCCGGGGCGGTTGGCAACGTAAGTTCGTTGACGCCTTCGCTAATGGCTCGCCCCACGGCACAGCTCACCTCGATATTCATCTCCGCGACAAAGCGACTGCACCTGGCGGCGGGATCCGCAGTGGTATCCGGCAGAGTGATAAACAGCTGCTTTTGGGCGCGGGTAAGTGCTACGTACAGCAATCGTCGTTCGCTCTCCAGCGCACGCAGTGGCTCATCTTCTCTGCCACTCAAATACGGCATGTGCCCCTCTGCCAGGTTCGGCAAAAATACCACCGGCCACTCCAGTCCCTTGGCGCGATGGACGGTGGTCAGCGTCACCGCATCTGCGGCGGTGCGTTGCTGTTGTCGCTGGGTTTGGATTTGATTGAGAAACGCCAACACATCACCCGCCGCCGGGATCCGCAAGTGCAAGATGAAGCGTAAAAACGCGTCGACTGTCGCCGCCTGTTCCTGCCCCCGAGTAGGATTGAGAGCGCTGTCCAGCAAGCGCCGCTGATAATCCAATGCCCGCGCGTAGCTCAGCAGGGATTTTGCACAGTCCGGGGATTTGCCAAGTGCCGACAGGGCGTCGGCAAGCTGCTGGAGACTGCGGCGCTGAAACGCAGTCAACTCTGGCGGCAATACTTTCAGCAGACTGCTGGCGGCGGAGCGGGGTGTTAACTGCTGCACCCAATTGGCCGCAATGCGGTGCAAGATCGCGTGGGGAATTTTGCCTGAGGGCGTGGTAAGAAGATCGAAAAGCGCTGCTTGCCGGTGTTCCAGTGGGTGTTGGAAAAAACTCTCGCTCAACAATTCCAGACAGTGCCAGAACGGCTTGATTTCCCGGCACTGAAGAATGGATTGCTCACCCTCT
>DJFO01000025.1 GCA_002432555.1 Marinagarivorans sp. UBA5870 | reverse complement strand
AGGAGCGCTGTTCTGCAATATGCTGAAGTTTAATCTTAGTACGAACGGTACTGCGCATTCACAAGCGCCCAGAATCGAAACGGAAATGTCCGGCACCCCGCGATCATCCGACCCCAACGAGGCTTCATAACAGTCAAGCGAACGGATAACGTCGGCATGGTGGTAGGCGATATCGCTGTCGTCATCGAACTCTCCGTCGAGCTTGCAGTTTGGTGAGAGTCGTTGGATCGGCTGCGTGGCAGCCGATCTATACTTAAATACCTTCCCGCGCCCCTAGGTTGCCGCCGTGCTCCTGATTCCCATACATCAAAAACTCGACTGGTCGCGCCCGCCGTGGGCGACCGCAATTCTGATCCTGGCCAACCTGCTGATATTTTTATTCTTTCAGGCGGACGACGAGGAGCACTTGGCAGATGCGGTGCAAATTTATGAGGAAGCCGAGCTGCTGGAACTCGAACGGCCGGTTTACCAGCGGTATCTGACGGATCGGCAAGCGGACGGGGCAGAGCCGAGTGATTGGGAAGACGGTTGGGAGATCGCCTTTGACCGCAATTTCGACCGGTATCTAAGAACCTATTGGGACAGTCACGATCCACAGGAGGAGCTGCAACTGACGTTGTGGAGAAAGAGCAGACTGGAGTTCGAGGCCGAGCGCGATCAGGTAAGTGGTTTTCGTGCGGGCCTGGTTCCGGCGGAGAATCGGTGGTGGACCTATTTGACCAGCACCTTCCTGCACGGGGGCGGGGATCATCTCATCGGCAATATGGTATTTCTGTTTTTGTTCGGGTTTACCTTGGAAGCGGCGCTGGGACCCGCTTTGTATCTAACGCTCTATAT
The DNA here is from genome assembly GCA_002432555.1 of Marinagarivorans sp. UBA5870. The sequence goes on along the minus strand of DJFO01000025.1, from coordinate 8,348 downwards.
CATTTGTGGAATTGCGGCCGGCGGCATTCATGTGTTGCTGCACTTGGGATCCCCGGTTCCATTGATAGGCGCGTCGGGGGCAATATCGGGTTTGATGGGGATGTATGTCAGCTTATACAAGCTGCAGAAAATCCGGTTTTTTTACACGGTGTTTTTCTACTTCGGGGAGTTGCGGGCACCGGCCATAATGATACTGCCCTTATGGCTGTGCAAAGAGATTTACGACTATTTCTTTACCGAGAGTGATGTCGCATATATGGCCCATGTGGGAGGTTTGCTGGCCGGAGCTGCGCTGATGCTGGTTCTGCGACCTTATCTCTTGGGATTTCAAAAGGAAGAAGAATCCAAGGCCAGCGACGACAAAGCTTCAGCGGGTCTCGCGCGGATACAATCGGCAATCACCGCCCTTGATTTTGATCGAGCCCGTGCCATGGTCAATCAGCTTTGTGAACAGCATCCGCAGGATGTTCGGGTCTGGCGCAAACGGTTTTATTTGGCAAAACTCAGTCCCCAAAACAGCCTGGTGGATGAAACCATGGCCAAGTTTGCCAGGCAATTTGCCGAATCCCAAGGCGGTTTTGACCTCTGGCGCGAAGAGTTCGAGTCCATGCTAAAAGAATATTCAGCCAGATCCCCGAGCACACCTGGGTTAAGTAGCGGCTGCTTGCTGGAACTCGCGGAGAAATACTGGCAAAAAGGTTGGCGCGAACGGGCGGAGGAGCTGGTGAAATCCGCCATTTCCAAGGAGGGGGCGACTGATGAAGTTAAAAAAATCCTCGAGTTGTGGGGTCGGGAATACCGACAGATCGGCAGGTTGGATCGCGCTAAGTACATTGAGACGTTTATTGTTCCCTCAACCCAGCGTGAAAGACCCATCCGTTGATCCACCATAACCCGCGCCCTGCCGCCGCGGCGAAGTGGCGGGGTCGTTTTTACCCTTGAACGCCGAGGAGTCCATAACCGATAGCAGGCGTTCAAGCTGCGCTTGAAATTTGCTGTTCGGGAAGTGAGTCGTCACATGGTTGGCGGCAGCGCGTGCAGCCTCCGCGTTGCCGTAATATTCGAACAGCGACTGCGCCATAAGCGCATAAGCCTCGGGAAGAATAGGATCCTGCGGCGAGTGGACATGCCAATCTTTTAGCAATGCCACCAGTGCGCCGTGTTGTCCTTGCATGGCCAACCGTCGCGCTATCTCCAAAGCAGCCCCACCGTTCTCCAACTTGAATCCTTCAACGCGCTTAATGACACTCAGTAACACAGGTACNNCAGGTACGGAATGATGAATGGCCTTGCGGCGCACGCATAAATCGACAAAAAATTGACAGTGATTGGCGAGCGCTGTGTTGTCGCCGATGGCCGTCAATAATTTGTGGTACTGCAAATGAAGATCGACATCGTCCTTGACCAGGTCGAGGGCAGTGCGGAGTGTCGTGCGCGCACGGTCGAGCTGCCCCTCGTGGATCAGTACGGTAACCTCGCCAAGCGCTCGGGCTTTTTCGAAGGCGTGCACGTCCATCTCAGGTGCCTGGGAGCTGGTGGTGTAGCCGAGCTCCTGCTGGTATTGATAAAGCACATACCCGAGCATGGTGTACAGGACCAGGACAAAATACACAACGGTCGCCGTGACGGCGGGTAGCAAAATGGGTAGCGGCAAAAAATCTGCAAACCAGGGCAAGATGTAGGCCGGCCCCGCGGAAATAATCTGAGTGCAAAACCAAAGCAGCAAATAAGGCACGCCTATCGCCGCCATGACGGACAGCAGCACCAGAGGATTCAGAGCCCGCCGCACGGATTTATCCACCGCTAAAATAATGGTGCTTGCCGGCATTGCAAACGCGAAGAATATGCTGACTGCAATCGCCAGCCATTGCCCGAGCTGTCCAGCCACATAGGTCATGGCCCCCATCCCTATGAACACAGCGATTTGGCGTAAAAACAAGTGACGCTCGTCGCTGCTGATCACGTCCGAAAGCGCCGGTGGCTCGATATCGCCGTTGCCGCGTTTTTCAATAATGGCAAAAGTGAATTTCATCACCATGGCAACCACGAGCAGCACAAAAAAGATCGCCAGTAACCCCGTGGCAAATAACAAGCTCAGTCCGGCGGAGAGGGCAATCAATACCAGACAGTTGGGGTGCAAAGGGTACGCAAAGAAGTGCGGCATTTTTTGCCAGAACGGTTTAGCGTCGGTCGCGTTGCCGAGATAACGCAGGTTGCCGTCGCACCGAATGCAACGCGGCTGGCGTTTTCCCCAGTGCCGGCTGTGACCTGCGGGGATGCACTTGTCACCAAAGCAGGTCTGACAGGACGCGCAGATCCAGCTTGCGGGGGTCCCGGGAAAATACTGACAGTCCAACTTTGCCATGCAACCTCCGATGAGATACAACTGCGGACCTGGCGCTAAAAACGGCAACTTATCACGGCCAGCGGTTGAGAGGCCAGATGCGCTGATCAAATTTTCGGCATCCGTGTAAAAGGTGCTGGGAGCATCACAAAAACGGCTGCCTTCAGCCAGGGTCCAGAGAGCCCAATCATCGTTCCCAAAATTCGCGTAACGAATCCTGATGTGAAGGTGGTGCTTTAGGTCTTTTGCGCTATAGAATCTCGGACGCTATCATCCCGCGATCGGGTGAGTCTCGCGCTGGCATTGACGGAGTTGGGGTTGATCGAGGAATACGAATTCGTCGTGCATCCCAGGCCGGCCGGCCACGGGCCATTTGTATTCGCGGGGCTGTCGCAGCCCGTCGACTTAAAGTGGGTAAGTCGGAAGGAGTTCGCGGCCGAGGCGGTGGTCATGCGGTATGTGCTGAGGAAGTAGGGAAGCGCCTGCCGCCCCCTAAATCGGTCCCTTGGGAATTTTATGGTAGATCGATCGTGCTTTTATTGAAGTTATTCGTCGTACCCATATTCGTCGGGCTTATTGCCATCAGTGGTCGGTTTTGGGGTGCCTCGGTGGCAGGTTTACTCTCCGGGTTGCCGGTGATCGCGGGACCTCTTTTGTGGTTCCTCTACCGGGAGAATGGCTATGAATTTGCTCAATCCGCGGTCAGCTCCGCGGTGGGCGGGGTGGTTGCATTGTCTTTCTATTGCTTCTCCTATTCCTGGCTTTGCACCCGAATGGATTGGAAGCCAGCTCTTTTGCTTTCTTATGCGACGTTCTTTTTCATTGCATGGGTAGTCGAAAATATTGCGTTGGAGTTGAATGAACTGGCTGCTCTGGCATGTCTGGTAATTTTGCTTCAGTTGTATCTATCGCCAAATCTGCATAACAAACCGCTACTCGCGCCTGCGTCGTTTGCTGAAATTATGTGTCGAATGGTTTTTGCATTGGTGCTGATTCTGTCCATAACGATGTTCGCAGAAAAAATTGGTACAACCTACAGTGGTATATTTGCCACTTTTCCCGTTGCGGGTTCGGTCATTGCAATTTTTTCTCATCGAAATCATTCGCCTCACCATGCAATCAGATCGCTTAAATCCATGAAACAGGGGCTTCTCAGCATGCTTGCTTTTTTTTATGTGGTGGCGACGTTTTCCGGTCGGGTTGGTTTTGCCGAGGCATTGGGGTTCGGTGCTATATTAGCCCTGCTCTTGCAGGTGCTTATCCTGCTCGGGAGAAATTACAGAAAGTTTATCGCGTCGTCTGCCGGTGGCGGCCCTAGCGGCTAGGCTGTCTGTTCTAACGGTGCAAGGAGGGCTTAATGAGTGTGGCTAAGCGACCGCTGTAAAATTGATGTCTAGGAAAGGGGAAGGTGGAGCGGAGATGACACTGCCCGACGATGCCGGAAAAAATGCGCGGATTTACACTTTGTTTGTAAAAACGGAGATCACTGCAATGGAAATACGAGTCGATGATCTTAACGGAGCCGAGATACAGGCACTTCTGGCTGAACACTTAAAGTGCATGTACGAAGCCTCTCCACCGGAGTGCGTACACGCTCTGAATGTCGATAGTCTTCGAAATTCGGAGATCACCTTCTGGAGCATTTGGGACGGTGGGGCGCTCGCAGGTTGTGGGGCTCTGAAGGAACTGACTCCAGTTGACGGCGAAATAAAATCCATGCGCACTTCAGCTGGGTTCTTGGGGAGAGGAGTCGCCAGCGCGCTGCTCCGTTATATCGTGGATGAAGCCAGGCGACGAGGTTATCGTTCGCTGAGTTTAGAGACCGGTTCCGTGGCTTATTTTCTACCGGCGCGTAATTTGTATAAGAAGTTCGGATTTCAGGAATGCGGTCCGTTTGGGAATTACCTGGAAGACCCGTACAGCATTTTTATGACGCTGCCTTTGCGGTAACCTAACGAGAAAATTCACCATCATTTTGGAAGAGGGATCATAAATGCAGATCACACCATCACTGCGCGCGCATTGGTTTGTTCCGGCCGCGCTCTGCCTTGTGGCGGGAGACCTCATAGCCGCTTTTGCGGGGGAGTGGCAGGATGCGGCGCTACTGGAGGCCGCCATTCTGCTTGATTTAGCCGTGGTCCTGCCTGTGCTCTACCTTTGGTGTTATCCCAAACGCGGAAAAGCCGCTTTTTTCAGAGCAGCCGCCCTGAGCTGTCTCGGCATCTGGGCCGCCGGGCATATAGTTCCGGATCAGCATCACGACCTTGTCAATGTATTTAATCTTCTCCGCTATTTAGGGTTGGCCGCTTTGTTAGCGATCGAAATCAAGTTGGTGGTGGCCCTCTACCGGGCGTCATTCTCGGCGTCGGGTTCCGTCGGGAAGATATTGGATGCGGCTAAAGAGACCGGCATGCCGGAGTGGGCCGCCAAGCTTGTCGCATGGGAAGCTTCACTCTGGCGCAAGGTGCTGACATTTCTGCGGCGAATGATAAAGGGCGGCTAGCGGCAGGTCACTTTATCCACTTTGTCAGTATTGATTCGGATAATAAATAAGGCGTTCAGATGAAGAGAATAGAGCTTGTGCCTATCAATCGCGACGGCTTACCAGCTACGCCGGTAGCGGCCATGTCAGAGTTCATGAAGGAAAATTGCGGTGCTACGGCGTCTTTCTACAAGGTCATTGGCTTTCGGCCGCCTTGGATTGGTTATATTTCGGTCGCTGATGGAACGCCTGTTGGCGGCGGGGCTTTTAAGGGGCCGCCGTTTGAAAATCGGGTTGAAATCGCCTATTACACTGTTCCAGAATTCGAAGGCCAGGGTTGCGCGACAGCGACGGCGCGGGAGCTTATCAGGATCGCAACGCAGGAGGCTCCCGAAGTCACGGTCTCGGCCCAAACGCTGCCCGCGCCGAACGCTTCCAACAGCCTGTTAAAAAAGCTCGGATTTATATTTAAGGGGGCGCTGATTCATCCAGAGGATGGGGAGGTTTGGGAGTGGGAGTTGAATGAAAAGCCCCAAGTGGCTATTGCAAGTGAGGGTGAATGATCTATGCCAATCATTAAATTCGAAGAAGTGATGCTGGAAGGAAAGCAAGTTCGACTGGAGCCGCTCACGGACCAGCATAAGACCGGTCTGTGCGAAGCTATAGGCGACGGCGAGCTGTGGAAGCTCTTTGTCACCCGCGTCCCTCACCCGGACCAAATCGACTCCTTTTATGCCCACGCGAAAGCGGAGTTTGAAGCCGGCGACGGTCTTACTTTTGCGACCATCGACAAGGCGAGCGGGAAGGTGGCAGGCTCCACGAGATTTATGCGCGCTAGCCTTGCCAATAAAAGAGTCGAAATTGGTTTTACTTTCCTAGGCAAGTCTTGGCAAAAAACCCGGATTAACACGGAAGCGAAGCTGCTTATGCTGCAGCACTGTTTTGAGCACATGGAATTCAATCGTGTCGAGCTGCTTACCGACTATCTCAACAGCAATTCCCGCCGGGCCATACTACGGTTAGGCGCCAAAGAGGAAGGCGTGCTCAGGAGCCACATGATTATGCCCGATGGGCGAGTTCGTGATTCGGCGATCTACAGCGTTGTGCGGCATGAATGGCCTGGAGTCAAACAGAACCTTTTGTATAAACTGTCTTGACGAGATAAGGCCGCCGGAGGCAGCCTGGGATTATTTTTCAATTGCGAGAATAGGGAAATCGGGATGAGAATATCACTGACCATTGTTTTACTGACGCTGATGGCATGCAACGGCGGTCAATCCAAAGCACCCGGCTGGGTTAAACCACCTTCGACGGTTTTGGGGTGTGACGATTACCGGTCGATAACAATAGAAAACGCGGTTTTATACAACAACGTTTGGAATAAACACGCCGATCAAAGCGGTACAGGCACCCAATGCCTCGAAACAAGAGAGATCAACGGCACCCGTCAATATGGCTGGTCTTGGAGTTGGCCGGCAGGAAAGCGGACAGTCTATGGTTACCCCCAGATAAAAGCCGGTTCGTCTCCCTGGGCGCCCGAGCCGAGCGCGGACGCCAGGTTTCCTGCGCAGATTTCTCAGTTAAATACTTTGCGGTTGTCTTACGATCTTGAGATTATGACCAACGCCACCCACAATGTGGCAACAACCATGTGGCTTATCAAAGAGCCCCTGCAGCGGGATAAGCCTAATCCGTCGTTTATAGCGGCGGAAGTCATGGTTTGGACCTATTCTACGAAGGGGCATTTCGACCCAGCAGGTAAAAGGGTCACCAACATCCAATTCGGAGGCGGCACCTGGGAAGTTTGGGTGGATAAAAATTGGCGAGATGTATCCGGCCTAAATGAGAACCGTTGGGCCTATATCACCTTCCGGTCCACGCAGCAGCTGATGAGTGCGCAAATAGACCTATTGCACCTGCTTAAGTATGCCGCCGAACAAAATCTAATTACTACTGATCTGTATGTTGCTGATATTGAGCTTGGCAACGAGGTTATGAGCGGGGCTGGTTTGACTTGGGTGAAATCGTTTAATGTTACCCTAGAATAATGCTTGGAGCCGCCGAGGCAATGGGGATTTTCAATGACTTCCACACTCTTGCCAGACAAAATTCGCATCGGTGAGATTGCCGTCCGCGTAGCGGGGGACCGGAAAAAACCAGCGCTTCTTCTTATCCACGGTTTTCCGAGCTCGTCGGTTTCATTTCGGCATGTGATTGAGCCGCTTGCGCGGGATTGTTATGTGATAGCGCCCGACTTGCCAGGGTTTGGCGATTCCCCACCCTTAGCTCAAACCTCTTTTTCTCATTATGCGGACGCCATCGAGGGCCTGCTCAGTGAAATGGGCATAGAGTCATTCCACCTGTACCTCCACGACTACGGTGCCGCCGTAGGCTTTTACCTCGCTACCCGCGCCCCCGAAAGAATACGCAGCCTTATAATTCAGAACGCCAATGCCCACGAGAGCGGCATGGGACCACAATGGGCTGCTACCAGGGCGTTCTGGGCGGATCCTGCACCGGCGAATGGGGCATCGGCAACCGCGCATCTCACCTTTGAGGGTGTTCGCGATCAATATATTGGTGGGTTGCCGGCCGACATGGCCAAATCCATTGACGGTCGGTTGTGGCAAGATGATTGGCAAATTATGTCGCTGCCGGGTCGACTGGAAGTGCAGCGGGCACTGGTGCTTGATTATCGCGACCATGTGGCCCGCTTTGGTGAGATCGCCGATTATCTCGCCCAGTGGCAGCCGCCGGCACTGTTATTGTGGGGGCGGCACGATATCTTCTTTGATCTGGCCGAAACGCTTTCGTGGATGAAGGCGCTTCCGCGAATGGAGGCGCATATATTCGATGGTCCGCATTTCCTACTGGAAACCCATCCAAGGGNNTGCTGGAAACCCATCCGAGGGAATGTGCGGATTTAATGGGTACATTTCTCAGAAGAATAAACCGACCCTAATCCGGCGGTGATACTATTCCCGTCGGTAACGGCGAGGTCACATGCAGGGTGCGCCTAGGCGGTCGCCCGTCTTCTCGGCGCGGTGTTTCGCCTCGGTATTGATGTTGCTCAAGACATGCGGCTGACTTGAACCGCGCCCCATGAACTCAGGAGGGTTTCCATGAGAAAACTTATTGCGTCCACCTTTGTATCCCTTGATGGAATCATGCAAGCACCCGGCGGTCCGGACGAAGACCCCTCCGGCGGTTTTGCTTACGGCGGATGGATGTTTTCTTATTTTGACGAAACCGTGGACATTTCGGCGGCGGGTTTTGATGGGCAAAATCGGGAGCTGGTGCTAGGGCGGAGGACCTATGAAATTTTCGATGCTTATTGGCCGTATCAGCCGGCAGACGATCCCACGGCTAAATCCCTCAATGCCGCTAAAAAATATGTGGCGTCCCGCACCCTGACGAGCGTCGAATGGAACAACTCAACTTTGCTTCGCGGCGATATTGTCTCCCAGATTGCCGCCCTTAAAGCCCAGGCGGGACCGGACCTTCAAATTATTGGCAGCGGCG
>DJFO01000009.1 GCA_002432555.1 Marinagarivorans sp. UBA5870 | reverse complement strand
AGGCGCAGGTTGGCTTCCACCATTTCCTTCTTGGCTCGGCGGGCGCGGGCTTCGCCAATGGACATGCGGCGGTTGATCTCTTTGACGGTGGCCAAATCGATGCCGACCTCCTGCTCAATGGTGGCGAGGCGACGCTGCACATGGATGATGTCGTCCGCTACCCCACGCAACGCATCCGAGTAATCGCGCTTCTTTTTAACGATGCCGGGAATCCAGCCTTCGTTGGTCTCGTTGCCAGGAAACTCTTTGATGAAGGTTTTCCGCGGCATCTGGGCTTTGCGCACACAGATCGCCATAATTTCTTTCTCGCACTCGCGAATGCGCGAGAGTACGTCGCGGGCCTGATTGTAAATGGGGTCGAATTGACGCGGGGGCAGCTTGAAAAAGCGAAAAACGTCGCCTAGGATTTCGAGTTCTTTGCCGCCCTGTTTGCTGTCGCGGCCGTGTTTGGCCGTGACCGCCAACGTTTTTTCCAGCTGGGCGCGCAGCTCTTCAAAACGCTGTCTGGCAACCTCGGGATCTATGCCGGAGTTGTTTTCGTCTTCTTCGCTATCGCTTGCGCCCTCTTCGGCCTCTTCGTCTTCAACGACGGCGGGAGCGGCGCCTTCCTCGATAACCGGCAAGTCCACTTCCGTCTCTTGCACTTCTTGTTCAAAGGGGTCCAACCAGCCGCTAATGACATCGGAGAGGCGGCGCTCCCCTTTGGCGATGAGATCGTACTCCGAAATCACATTCTGCACAGAGCCCGGCCAGAAGGCGATCGCGTGCATGAGATCACGCAGGCCCTCTTCGATTCGCTTGGCGATGGCGATCTCGCCTTCGCGCGTTAAAAGCTCCACTGTGCCCATCTCGCGCATATACATACGCACCGGGTCGGTGGTGCGGCCGGCCTCGGTCTCGACTGCCGCCAGTGCTGCGGCGGCTTCGGCTGCGGCAATTTCGTCCGTGTTATCGCTGTCGTTCATCAACAGCTCATCGGCGTCCGGCGCTACCTCGTACACCCGGATGCCCATGTCGTTGATCATCTGGATGATGTCTTCTACCTGATCGGGGTCGGAGATGTCGTCAGGCAGGTGATCGTTGACCTCGTCGTAGGTAAGGTAGCCTTGTTCACGGCCACGGTTGATCAAGTCTTTGATGCGAGACTGTTGTTGATCGCTCATTCAGTATCCTGCGAAACGGTGGGGAGGTAAAAGAAAAAGGCGGCGATTATAGCGTTTTATGATCGTGCATTCCATAAACGCAGAGACAAAAACAAGCAGCCTTCAGTAATACATTGCGATAAGGGCTGCGTGTTTTAATGCCTGGAAAGTTTAGTTTGCTGTTTCAAAAGCAGCAATTCGCGGAGGCGTTGTTTCTGTGACTCGTCGAGTTCGTGGTATTCGAGCTGGTTCAATGTTGCAAGTTCCTCTTCTTGTTTGCGCAGCTGTTCTTCTTGGCGAATGCGCGCAAGCGCGTCTTTCAGTTCCTGGAGGCTATCGAAGTTGGCGTTGCGCTGCCGGACATCTCCAAGGAACTGATGAGCCATGAGGTCGGTGAGTTGCTGCTGTGCTTCCACCCCGTAAATTCCGCCCCAGTGGCCGAGAATGCTGTGGAAACCTGCGGTGGGTTTCTCCCGCAGTATGCCGACGAGGGTTTTGAGCTGCGCCAGCTCAATGCTGCCTGTGGTCTCTGGCAGGGCGCTATTAATAGAAGGATGATGGAGCAGGGAGGGGCTTTCCAGCAGAATGCTCAGGGCGAGACGGGCCGGACTGAGCAGCGCGCGGCTCTGGGTGTCCATTTTGCGTGCCGCGACCGGTCTGCTGGACGTTTCTCTGCGTGGAGTAGGCGGAACGGGCGCCGCTTCGCTTGCTGACCCGGGTAGAGAACGAGTCGCTGCTTCAGGCTCGACGAGGCTCGCCGGTTCGTGGATCAGTTCCAAAAGCACGTCGAGGCTCAGCCCGGTGCGGGTGGCCAACTGGGCGAACATAAGCTCGCGAAACACTCCCGCAGGTAGGCGGCCGAGCAGTGGGGCCGCGAGTTTGCTGATGCGGGCGCGGCCTTCCATGGTGCGAGGGTCTATGCCCTCGGCCACGGCGGTAAAAAAATAGTCCTCCAGCGGCAGGGCGGACCCCAACTGCTGCGCAAACCTTTCGGGGCCTATTTGACGCACCAGTGAGTCCGGATCTTGTCCCTCGGGCAAAAACATAAATTGGATCTTGCGACCGTCGGCCATTGCCGGAAGTGCGTTTTCTAAGGCCCGCCGAGCGGCCTTGCGCCCGGCATTGTCCCCGTCGAAGCAGAAGATGATGGTGCTGGTATGGCGAAACGCGAGTTTTAGATGCTCTTCGCCACACGCTGTCCCGAGAGTCGCTACGGCGTTGCGAATGCCGAACTGGGCGAGGGCGATTACGTCCATATAGCCCTCCACCACCAGCAAACTCTCCGGGCGGCGCTGCTGGTGCAGCGCCTGATAGAGGCCGTAAAGTTCACGACCTTTTTGGAAAATGGGTGTTTCTGGTGAGTTGAGATACTTCGGTCCGGCGCCGCGATTTTTGCCCGCTTCCTTGTCATTGCCGAGGATGCGGCCGCCGAAGCCTATGGTGCGGCCCCGCAGGTCGAGGATTGGAAACATAATGCGATGGCGGAAGCGGTCGTACAGGCGGCCGGTTTCCTCGTTGGTGATGACCATGCCGCTTTCGGCAAGCAACTGGCGGTCCTCCTCGCTCAATCCCAATTTGACCAATAGATTGTCCCAGCCCGGCGGCGCATAACCCAAGCCAAATTCTTTGGCTATGGTGCCCGTCAGTCCCCGATTTTTAAGGTAAGTGATCGCTTCCTTCCTGTGAGGGTTTTCCGCAAGTTGATACTGGTAATATTTCTGAGCTTGGGCAAGTATGCCAAAGAGCGTTTGGTGGGACTTGTGAGGGCGGGCGTCCGCCTCCTCCCGCGGTACGCTCAAGCCAAGGCTGCCGGCGAGACTCTCGACGGCGTCGATGAAACCCAGGTGTTCGTACTCCATTACGAAGCCAAGGGCGGTCCCGGAGGCGCCACAACCGAAGC
>DJFO01000322.1:11781-12226 GCA_002432555.1 Marinagarivorans sp. UBA5870 | reverse complement strand
TTGGAAACGTGGGGATGCGCGTTGCGTTCACTCGGCTGACCGTGAGTGGCCCACCGAGTGTGGGCGATGCCGGTACTGCCCGCGAGCGGTTGGCGGCCGACGGTGTCGGCGAGGGTTTTGACCTTGCCAAGGCAGCGCACGCGTTGGAATTGGCCGCTGTGATCAAGCACGGCGACCCCAGCGGAGTCATAGCCGCGATATTCGAGGCGACGCAGGCCTTCTAACAAGATCTCGATGACATCGCGCTGAGCAACGGCTCCAACAATTCCACACATTGAATTTTCCCCTGAACTTTCGAATAAATATGGCCGGATCACCGGCGGCGGTGAAGCCTATGCCGTTCGACCTTAATATGGGATGAATTATTTTTTGGGGCGGTGCCAACCGTCGATATTTCGTTGTCGCTGCCGGGCCACCGCCAGTTGCCGGGGCCCCACGTTGGTCG
>DJFO01000322.1:0-11768 GCA_002432555.1 Marinagarivorans sp. UBA5870 | reverse complement strand
TAATTGCAGGTGATGGTGCCGGCGCCGATGTTGACGTCGCGGCCAACGGTTGCATCACCCACGTAGCTTAAGTGATTGATCTTGCTTCCTGGCCCGACCACTGCCTTTTTAATTTCGACAAAATTGCCCACCCGGGCGCCCTCTGCGAATTGTGATCCCGGGCGAATGCGGGCAAAGGGCCCGAAATGGCAGTCATTCCCAATGACAGCGTCTTCGATATGGGTATAGGCCAGGATTTCTACATCGTTGCCGATCACCGCATTTTTGATGCAACAATTTGGGCCTATGGTCACACGGTCACCCAGCCTAACCTCGCCCTCAAACACGCAGTTGACGTCAATCTGACAGTCGGTACCGGCGGTGAGGCGACCGCGGCAGTCGAATCGGTTGGGGTCCAACAGGGTCAGCCCCGCATCCATCAACCGTTGCGCCTCCAACTGCTGATATTGTCGCTCTAGCTGCGCCTGCTGCTGCCGATTGTTGATGCCTTGAACCTCATAAATATGGGGCGTCCGCAGGGTCGCCACGGTCATGCCAGCGGTCCTGGCCAGAGCGATTATGTCGGTAAGGTAGTATTCCCCCTGCGCGTTTTGATTTTGTAGCCGCGGGAGACATTCCCTCAGAAAGGCGGCACTCACTGCCATTATCCCCGTGTTGACCTCCCGAATGGCCTGCTGCGCGGGGGTTGCATCCTTCTGTTCAACTATGGCCGCCACCTGCCCGTCCTGATCCCGGATGATACGGCCGTAACCGGTGGGGTCGGCCAGGTCGACCGTCAGCAGCGCCAATGTGCCGGGTCGAGCCATCTCGACCAGGCTGAGCAAAGTTTCGCTGCGGATTAGGGGTACGTCTCCATAAAGAATCAAAACGGTCGACTGTACACCTAGATTGGGCAGAGCCTGCATGACCGCGTGGCCGGTACCCAACTGCTGTTCCTGCAAAACGATTTGCAATCGCTCGTACCGGACACGCGCTTGCACCTGCTCGGCGCCGTGGCCGAGCACCAGATGAATATGTGCCAGTGGCAACTGCAGCGCTGCCTCTAAAACGTGTTGCACCATGGGTTTGCCGGCGACGGGATGCAACACTTTCGGCAGACTGGAACGCATGCGGGTGCCTTTGCCCGCGGCGAGAACGACGGCTTCCAACATACGGATTACCAAAGTTGACGATGGCGTATTTTAGCGGTTAGGTGATGCCGTGAGGCTAGGGTCGAACCATGACAGCTCCGGAAGTAGAGCGACAGATGTATAAAGAAAAAAGGTAGCCGAGGCTACCTTTTTCCAGGGATTTTATTTCCCCATTTTTTTCCGGATAGCCTGCAGGGTGCGCAGCTGCGCTGCTGCCTCGGCCAGCTGGACGGCCGCCCGCGAGTAGTCGAGATCACCGCTGGTATTGTGCAGTACCTGCATCGCGTGCTTTTTGGCTTCTTGGGCCGCAGCCTCGTCCATGTCGTGGGCGCGCAGTGCCGTATCCGCCAACACAGTCACAGTGTGCGGTTGAACTTCGAGGAAACCACCCGAGACATAATAGATCTCTTCCTCGCCGTTCTGTTTTTTGATTCGCACCGGCCCGGGCTGGAGACTGGTCAGCAGAGGTGCGTGGCCGTAACAAATGCCCAGGTCACCCTCCGCTCCGGCCGCCACCAACAATTCCACCAGACCGGAAAAAATTTCGGTCTCTGCACTGACGATATCGCAATGGATTGTCATAGCCATAACCCTTCCTCGTGATTCACCCGAAGGGTGATTACTTCAATTTGCCTGCCTTTTCGATGGCTTCATCGATGGTGCCGACCATGTAGAAGGCCTGCTCCGGCAGATGATCGTAGTCGCCATGCAGCAGACCTTTGAAACCGGCGATGGTGTCTTTGAGCGAAACGTATTTACCCGGTGCGCCCGTGAAGACTTCCGCCACATGGAACGGCTGGGACAAGAACCGCTCGATTTTTCGCGCGCGGTAAACAGTCAGTTTGTCGTCTTCCGACAGCTCGTCCATACCGAGAATGGCAATAATGTCCTTCAACTCTTTATAGCGCTGCAATACCGACTGAACACCGCGCGCCACTTCGTAGTGCTCCTGACCGATGATCAGGGGGTCCAGCTGGCGCGACGTGGAGTCGAGGGGATCGATCGCCGGGTAAATACCTTTGGCGGCGATGTCACGGGACAGAACCACGGTGGCGTCCAGGTGGGCAAACGTGGTGGCCGGAGAGGGGTCGGTAAGGTCGTCAGCCGGAACGTAAACTGCCTGGATGGAAGTAATGGACCCGGTTTTGGTAGAGGTAATACGCTCTTGCAGTACACCCATTTCTTCGGCCAGAGTCGGCTGATAACCTACCGCCGACGGCATGCGACCGAGCAGCGCCGATACTTCCGTTCCCGCCAGGGTATAGCGATAGATGTTGTCGATGAACAGCAGTACATCCTTGCCTTCATCACGGAATTTTTCCGCCATGGTCAGACCGGTCAAGGCGACGCGCAGACGGTTGCCAGGTGGCTCGTTCATCTGACCGTACACCATGGCCACCTTGGATTTTTTGAACTCGGCCACATTGACCACACCCGCTTCCTGCATTTCATGGTAGAAGTCGTTCCCTTCACGAGTGCGTTCGCCCACACCGGCAAATACGGACAGACCCGAGTGTTCGGTGGCGATATTGTTGATCAATTCCATCATGTTCACGGTTTTGCCCACACCGGCACCGCCGAACAAGCCCACCTTACCGCCTTTGGCAAAGGGGCAGACGAGGTCGATCACTTTGATGCCGGTTTCAAGCAATTCCTCGGAGGCAGCCAGCTCGTCGTAAGCCGGCGCACGACGGTGAATCGAAGCGCGCTCCAGCTCACCGATCGGACCTTTTTCGTCGATGGGATTGCCGAGCACGTCCATGATTCGTCCCAGAGTTTCAATACCGACGGGAACCGACACGGGTTTGTTAGTGTTTTCTACCGCGAGACCGCGGCTCAGCCCCTCGGAGGAACCCATGGCAATGGCGCGTACCACGCCGTCACCCAGTTGCTGTTGTACTTCCAGGGTCAAACCCTTGCCGGCTACGGTCAGGGCGTCGTAAACCTTCGGCACGGCGTTGCGCGGGAATTCAACGTCGATTACCGCACCGATAATTTGTACGATACGTCCGCTACTCATTGGAGTTTCCTCTAACTGAAATCAAAATTGGGTTCGGTGTTACACCGCGGCGGCGCCGCCGACGATTTCCGACAATTCCTGGGTAATGGCTGCCTGGCGCGCCTTGTTATAAGCCAGCTGCAATTCGCCAATGATATTGCCCGCGTTGTCGGTGGCATTTTTCATAGCGATCATTCGCGCCGCTTGCTCGGAGGCTCCATTTTCCACCACTGCCTGATACACCTGCGACTCTATGTAGCGCACCAGTAAGCCGTCGAGCAGTTCGCGCGCGTCCGGCTCGTAGATGTAATCCCACTGGTGCTTCAGCTTCTGATCGTCTTCCGCCGGAATCGGCAACAACTGCATGGAATAGGGCTTTTGCGTCATGGTGTTGACAAACTCGTTGCCCACCAGGAACAGCTTGTCGATCCTGCCGCTGCTGAACGCGTCGAGCATCACCTTCACACTGCCGATCAAATGGCTGAGGGAGGGTTCTTCACCAATATCCCGTACGGAGGCTACCACGTTGCCGCCGATGGTCTTGAAAAAGGCCGCAGCTTTGGCGCCTATCAAGCAGAAATCCACCGCCACTCCCGCGTCGACCCAGGTCTTGCTTTCGACAATCACCTTTTTAAACGCATTGATGTTCAAACCGCCGCAGAGGCCGCGATCGGTCGACACTACAATAAAACCGACCCGTTTGACTTCGCGCTCCACCAGATAGGTGTGCTTATATTCCGGATTGGCGTTGGCGAGATGGCCCACGACCGCGCGAATGCGACGGGCGTAGGGTTTACCTCTTTGCATGCGCTCCTGGGCGCGGCGCATTTTGCTGGCCGCCACCATTTCCATGGCACTGGTAATTTTTTGCGTATTTTTAATGCTGCGAATCTGGGTGCGTATTTCTTTTCCGCTGGCCATGCTTCACTCTCAGTCAATGCGGGCCGCCGGGCGGCCCGCGTCGATTACCAGGTTTGGGTCGACTTGAAACGGTTGAGCGCGGTTTTGATCGTATTTTCGATGTCCCCGCTGTAGTTGCCGGTGCTCACGATTTCGTTCATAAACTGGCCGTGTTCGGCGCGCATGAAGGACAGCAAAGAAGCCTCGAAAGCGCCGATTTTTTCCACCGGAACGTCCTTCAGGTAACCCTCGTTGGCGGCGTACAACAGAACACCCATTTCAGCGATCGATAGGGGCGCATATTGTCTCTGCTTCATCAACTCCGTCACGCGCTGACCGTGCTCCAACTGGGCTTTGGTCGCGTCGTCCAGATCGGAAGCGAACTGCGAGAAAGCCGCCAGTTCGCGATATTGCGCCAGTGCGGTACGAATACCGCCGGACAATTTCTTGATGATCTTGGTCTGCGCCGCGCCACCCACTCGTGACACCGATATACCGGCGTTCATGGCCGGACGAATACCGGAGTTGAAGAGGCTGGTTTCCAGAAAGATCTGGCCATCGGTGATCGAAATGACGTTGGTGGGAACGAAAGCGGAAACGTCGCCCGCCTGAGTTTCGATGATCGGCAGAGCGGTCAGTGAACCGGTCTTACCTTTGACTTCACCCTTGGTGAAATTTTCGACGTACTCCGCGTTGACGCGCGCCGCACGTTCGAGCAGGCGAGAGTGCAGATAGAACACGTCGCCGGGGTAAGCTTCCCGGCCGGGCGGACGGCGCAGCAGCAGGGATATTTGGCGATAGGCCCATGCCTGTTTGGTCAAGTCGTCGTAAATAATCAGGGCATCCTGGCCGCGGTCACGGAAGTACTCTCCCATGGTGCATCCGGCGAAGGGCGCCAGAAATTGCATGGCCGCCGGATCGGACGCGGCCGCCGCAACTATAATGGTGTGCTCGAGCGCACCATGCTCCTGCAGTTTGCGCACTACCGCGGCAATAGACGAGGCTTTCTGTCCAACCGCAACGTAGATACATTTAATGCCGGTGCCTTTCTGATTGATGATGGCGTCGACGGCGATGGCGGTTTTACCAGTTTGGCGGTCGCCGATGATCAATTCGCGCTGGCCGCGGCCGATCGGCGTCATGGCGTCGATCGCCTTGNNCCGATGATCAATTCGCGCTGACCGCGGCCGATCGGCACCATCGCATCAATGGCTTTCAAACCGATTTGCACCGGTTGATCAACGGATTTGCGCGCGATTACACCGGGAGCGATTTTTTCAATGGCATCGGTCGCTTTAGCGTTGATCGGACCTTTGCCATCGATGGGATTGCCCAGGGCGTCGACGACACGACCGAGCAGTTCATTACCCACTGGCACTTCAAGAATACGGCCGGTACATTTGCAGCTCTGGCCTTCGGCGACCGATTTATAGTCGCCGAGCACCACGGCGCCTACCGAGTCGCGCTCCAAGTTAAGCGCTATACCGAAAACGTTGCCGTCAAATTCGATCATTTCGCCGTACATGACGTCGGCGAGGCCGTGAATACGGATAATACCGTCGGTGACGGATACCACGGTGCCTTCGTTTCTGGTTTCAACAGTAACGTTCAGCTTTTCAATACGTTGTTTAATGATTTCACTGATTTCGGAAGGGTTCAGCTGTTGCATACGCAATTCCTCAGACCTAATTCAATTAGGCGTTCATGGCGTCGGCCAGTTTGGTCAAACGACCTTTCACCGACCCATCGATTACTGTGTCACCGGCGCGGATCAACGCACCGCCCAGTAGGCTTCGGTCCACTTCACTGGCCAGCTTCACACGGCGTCCCAGTTTGTCGGCCAGCGCCCGGCTCAATTTGTCTAACAGAGCGTCGTTGACGGGATAGGCGGTCGTGATGAGAACGTCCAGAGATTTCTCGTGCTCTGCCTTGAGTGCCTGAAACAAATCGCGGATTTCCGGCAGCATCGACAGGCGTTTATTTTCGGCCAGCACCGCCAGGAAATGGGCAAATTTCTGGTTGAAGATTTCCCCGAGCACTTGAATAACCGCGGCACTTTTCTCCGCCGCGGTCAGGGCGGGGGAGGTGAGCAAGGTGCGGATTTTCTCCTGTGTCGCCACAGCCGCCGCGGTGGTCAGGGCCGCCGACCATTGTTGTAATTGCCCATCAGCCACGGCAACTTCGAAAGCCGCGCGCGCGTAGGGGCGAGCCAAGGTTATGAGTTCCGCCATTGTCGTCCCCTGCTCAAAGTTCGGCTGCGAGCTTGTCGAGCATGGTGTTGTGCGCGGACAGGTCGATGGATTGAGCCAGCACTTTCTCCGCGCCCGCCACTGCCAAGATCGCTACCTGCTTGCGCAATTGTTCGCGCGCCCGCGCCACTTCACGCTCCAGCTCTGCCTGGGCCGACGCTTTGATTCGTTGACCTTCGAGCTGCGCCTGCTCTTTGGCTTCTTCAACGATTTGGCCGGCTCGCTTGTTCGCCTGCTCAACAATCACCGAAGCCTGTTCTTTGGCCTCTTTTAATTGCTGCGCCGCTTTTTGTTTGGCCAATTCAAGGTCTTTATCGGCTTTTTCCGCCGATTCCAATCCTTCCTGGATACGCTTTTCCCGCGCCTGCATGACGGAAAGCAGCGCAGGCCATACGTATTTCATGCAAAAGAGCACGAATATCAGGAACGTTATGGACTGACCTATGAGCGTTGCGGTTATATTCACACCACCACCTCTTATCTAGTTCGTGGATGTTAATTCCTTAAACAGGAATGCCAGGGGCCACCACGAAAATCAGGTACATTGCGATACCCACGCCGATCATCGGCACCGCGTCCAAGAGGCCGGCCATCAGGAACATTTTGACTTGCAGCGCGGGGCCTTGTTCGGGCTGACGCGCCGAACCTTCAAGCAGCTTGCCGCCCAGGGCACCGAATCCCAACGCCGTGCCCAGAGCACCCAAACCGATCAACAGTGCTGCTGCCAAATATACCAATGCTTGTGCCATTGTTTTTCTCCAGGAAGGTAATGAAAGTTAAGGTGAAAAATTAGTGTTGTTCGTCTGGTACGTCATGAGCCATCGCCATATAAACGATGGTCAACACCATAAAAACAAATGCCTGTAGGGTAATAACGAGGATGTGGAATACCGCCCACGCCCACTGCAGTACGCCGGCGAATACGCCCAGTACTATACCGGCACCGAACATGAGCGCGATTAGAATAAAAATCATCTCGCCCGCGTACATGTTGCCAAACAGTCGCATCCCCAACGAAATCGGTTTGGCCAAGAGGGAAACGATTTCGAGGGTGAAGTTAATCGGTATCAGCAGGATATTGACGTACCACTTGTCCGTATGGAATGGGTGCAAAGTGTACTCTTTGATAAAACCCACCAGGCCTTTTTGTTTGATGCTGAAGATGATCATCAGCAGAAATACGGTCAACGCCATTCCCAGGGTGATGTTGGGATCTGTGGTCGGCACTACTTTGAAAAACAGGTGCTCGTTGCCCGACACCAGCGCTGCGGTATGCGGCAGCCAGTCGATAGGGATCAAGTCCATGAGATTCATCAAAAAGATCCAACAAAAGATGGTGAGCGCCATGGGGGGGATCAACGGATTTTTGTGATGGAAAATGTCTTTGACGGTGTTGTTGACGAAATCAACCACCAGCTCGACGAAGCTTTGAAAACCGCGCGGTGTTCCGGCGACCGCTTTTTTGGCGGCGCGATAAAAGAGGGCGGACAGCAATAATCCAAGGCCGATACTCCAGCCGAGCGTATCCAAATGGAACGACCAGAAACCCATGTCGGCAGCTTCTTTGCCGGTGTGTGCCAGGGTCCAGGAGTCGGCAGCGAGAACGCTGCCGTCATAGCGCTCGTAACCGGCGGGCAATTTGCCGAGAACCAGATTCTGCAGGTGGTGCTGGATGTATTCAATCGACGTCGGGGCTTCGCTTGCCATTAGCGGACACTTCTCGTTGTATGAATCAGTTCGTTCTATTTTCAAGATGACGGCAGATTCTGGTGGCGACCACCGTATGTGCGATCATCAAGAGGCAAAAGGCCAGTAGCAGGCTCGGCGGGTGCAGAGGTCGGACGAAATTGAACGCCAATGCAAAACCAACCGCTGCCAGAAGCACTTTGCCGGTATGCCCTCGATAAAAAGCAATCAAAAACCACCTGCTCTGATGGTTATTGATGTGACGGAAGGCATAGAAGGTGAAATAGGTATCAGGAATAATGAACACCAAGCCACCCGTTGCGGTGGAAGCAACCCAGTCCGAATTGACTGTCCAGACGGCAAACACAAGCAAACCCAGAACCGCCAACTCAGCGGCCACTAGGTATACAAGGGGTTTGATTGGCTTTCTCATCTGGTTTTGAATTGCTTCAGTCCCGTTCGGCCACGCTGCTGTATCCCGTCAGGTCGCCGCTCAGAAAGTCTCAGGCCAGACTGCAAACAATCCAAAAATAAAAGCCTGCTTGATGTGCCGATGCCAACGATGCGTATGGCCCGGCTTCTTACCTTTTACTACACCCGCTCTGCCCTCTATATGTCTTTTTAGGTCCCCGTAGGGAAGGGCGGTGCGGATTATAGGTTCAAACCACGGCGCTGTTCAACCGGCAATCACACGCGAGTTATATCGTTATACCAATCTCCTGCTCAAAAAGCATACAGGTCGCCAGATACAAAACTTTTGTATGAGTTTTAGAAGGCGCCATTTAACTTTTATCCAGATCACAAATTTGGAGAAAATGGGCTCGGCATGTTGATTTTGATGACAGTGACCATTTATTTTTTGAATCTCTACCGTTTTTACCTCGGCGTGGCCTCCTATACTTGGAGGACCCTTGTGAGCAAAGGCGCAAGACGAGAAACCATAATAAAAATGCGCTTGTCCGGCCTGAGCAGGGTGATGAGGCCTCTCCGGCGATAGCTGTGAAAGGTCAGGCCGAAATAACCAGCTCCAAAGTAAGAATCCGACGTTGAGTTGAAGTTGATGTTTCACATCTATACTGATGACGAAGGATTATTACTTTACTAACTAATGCTTAAGTATTAATAGTGTCGTGCATATTTAATCTTCTGCATGAATTTTGTAATAGTCGTCTGAATGAAGATTCAAGGGTGACTCAATGAACGAAATGAAAACTACAATGAAGGCGCTCGGCGCTGCAGTTGTTGCTATCCTGGTCACCGCTTGTGGCAGTGGCACATCAAAATCCAGTAGCAATCAATACGCACCCGACACCCACCATCCGATTGATCCCAATCTCGTCGCCGTAGAACTCAGTGCTGACAACTTTGCCGATGTCGCCAGCCAATCATTGAAGTCTTTACTGCTCAACGATGCTGGATCCAATGCTTTGAACCGTGCCGTCACCACGACGCGCGAGCAAAATGATCAAGTCGTCGATATGGTGACTGGTCTTGTGCTCACGTTGAATCCGTTTCCCTGCTCGCACGGCGGTGACTTCACGGTGAAAGCAGTCATCAACAACGCGAATACCAGCAACGACAACATTCAGTTGGATCTTAGCAAGCAGCTGGATATGTCGTTCGACGCTTCCTTTAACAGTTGTAACCAAGGAGGCAATGGGCTGGATGGGGATGTTTCTCTGGTGTTCCGGGCCAATCTTAACCAGCTGATCAACAAATCGACCTACACCCTGGACTCCCATCTGGCGGTCGACAGCCTGGCAGTGGAACAACCCAGTCTACCGGCATTTATTTTCGACGGGACCTTCGATTACAACGTCAGTAGTACGGACGGTGTGACCGTTAATATGGAGCTTCTGTCGGATAACACGGTTTATTTTGCCGACCAGTCTTACCAGATGCTGGATTTCAGTTTGAATAAAACGGTCAACAATTCTACCGGTGCTTACAGCTATTACATCACCAGTGAATTCACCGACTCCTCCAACCCGAGCGCGTTTGTCAGTTATGCAACTGTGGCGCCGCTTACGGGTGTTGGTTTTTCTCTGCCGACGGCGGGGGAGTTGGCGGTGTTGGGCAGCAATGGCACGGTGTTGATTCACGCGCAGGCAAATCACACCCTGCTTCTGCAGCTTGATCTCGGCAGCGATGGGGTGATCGATGCGGAGCAGAGGAGCACGTGGGAAGACCTGGTGTTACACGCCTTCAATGTGCAAAAGTGATGTGCTGAATTTTTTCTGAGCCAAAAGGTCCGTTCTGCGGACCTTTTTTATTTTCGCCAGATTCTAATAATGACATTTAAAATTGCCCCTTATCTCTGTCCGTTAGTGTTGCTCGCCGCCGCACCGGCGAGGTCCGAGCAGAACCATTTCCGTCACAGCCTCAGTGGCTTCGCGCAATATGCAGATGCCCATTTCGTTGAACTCGATCAAGACGGGGAAACCATCAACGAAGAAGAGGGAACACTACTATTTTCCGGCGCGAATTTTTACTGGGAATGGCGCTCCGGGCTCTTCGCCGAAATCTCCTACAAAGCTGTCGACGATGCGCTGACCTATCGAGGGCTTTCGCAGCTCGGTTACTTTATCGAAAGCGAAACCGAATATTTTATCCGCGATACGCAGCTGCTGTTCGGCCGAAATTTTGGACCCACGGCGGCGTTTCTCGGTGCGGGCAGTCGTTACAGGGAGCGCAACATCCTCGCGACCGGAACCGTCGCCGGTCTGTATGAAGAAATGGACACCAGTTACGGTTTGTTCGGTCTGCGCGCCACTTTGTTCGCCAATAAACCTTTCCAAATTCGACTCGACGGTCGCATCTCCACCGACGTTAAAACGGAGTTGAAAGCGGTGAGTGAAAATTTTGATCCTTTGGTTTTGGAACCGGGCAAGCAGTTTTCCGCCGAGGGATCTGTCGAATTTTTATTTAGCCTCTTTGGTGGCGTGACCCTGAGCCTGACTCCCAGTTACGAGTATGTGCGGATTGCCGAGAGCGATACCCATCGGGTGTACCGCAGCGGCGTCTATTTTGCGAATGCAACGCATCCGGAGACTGAATACGAGTTTTTATCCTTGACGGCCGAGCTGAGCTGGTATTTCTGACAGCGGACGAGCATCTGGGCTTCTGGCCACTTTCCGGTGTCNNGTGTGTTTGGATCGAGCTCAGGTAGACCGGTAATTCAAGTGGTTAAGAATGCCGTCGAGCTCATCAAGGTTGTTGTATTTCAACACGAGTTTGCCCGCTCCTTTCGCGCTGTGTTGCACCTGTACGGGGACACCGATCTGCTCCGAAAGATTTTCCTGAAGTTTCGCAATATCTGCGCTCGGCTTTGGTTGAGATTTGTCGACTTTTTGCTTTTCCTCGAGGGTCTGTCGAACCAGGGCCTCCGCCTGGCGTACCGACAGGCCTTTGGCAACGATCTGGCGGGCGAGCAGACGCTGGNNCTCGAGCATGGTGCGCACGTCGGCACAAAGGTTCAGTAATCGCAAAATGTTAGAGACGGCGGTGCGCGATTTTCCCACCGCATCGGCGACTTCCTGATGGGTCAGGCTGAATTCATCCTGCAGTCGCTTGAGAGCGACGGCTTCCTCGACGACATTCAGATCTTCCCGCTGGATATTTTCGATGAGTGACATGGCGACCGCGGCTTCGTCGGGAACGTCGCGAACGATCGCCGGGATCTTCTCTAACCCTGCGAGCAAGCAGGCGCGCCAGCGACGCTCGCCGGCAATAATCTCGTAGCGGTTGGCACCGACCGGGCGGATCACGATAGGCTGCATGACGCCTTGGGCTTTGATGGACTCC
>DJFO01000412.1:14844-15201 GCA_002432555.1 Marinagarivorans sp. UBA5870 | reverse complement strand
CTGCGTGAACGCCGTCGGCGTCGAAGTGAACACCGCGTCTGTGCCTTTGTTGGCGCGGGTGGCGGGGTTGAACCAAACCATCGCCAATAACATCGTTGAATTTCGCAACAAAAACGGCGCCCTGAAAAATCGCAAGCAACTCTTGGAAGTCGCCCGGCTCGGCGCCAAGGCGTTCGAACAGGCGGCCGGATTCCTGCGTATAGCGAGCGCAGATAATCCCTTGGATGCTTCTGCCGTGCATCCGGAATCATATTCCGTTGTGGAAAAGATCGCGCGGAAAAGCGGGCGGGAAATTCGCGCGTTGATCGGTGACACCGTTTTTTTGCGAAATCTGAAACCGCAGGAATACGTGGATGA
>DJFO01000412.1:11822-14792 GCA_002432555.1 Marinagarivorans sp. UBA5870 | reverse complement strand
GTGGAAACGCTCAAAGATTTGGTGCCCGGCATGATTCTGGAAGGCACTGTGACAAATGTGACGAATTTCGGTGCGTTCGTCGACGTCGGTGTGCATCAGGATGGCCTCGTCCACATCTCTGCCCTTTCGGAGAATTACGTGAAGGATCCTCACGCGGTGGTGAAAGCGGGAGATATAGTCCGCGTGAAAATCATGGAGGTGGATGTGCAGCGCAAGCGAGTGGCCATGTCCATGCGGCTGGGAGATGAACCCGGGCCGACTCGCGCCGCCACCGGCGGCGGTCAGAGCAAAAAAACGCCTTCGAATCGCGAATTCAAAGCCGACGTCAAACAGGGCACTATGGCCGCACTTTTTGAGCAGGCGATGAAAAAGAAATAAACCGNNNNCTTAGAGTAGCTTGGGTGAGTTTTTGGACAAAGCCGCCCGCTTGGCGGCGAAGCGGTACCAAGGAGCAATTTTCGCGATCGGCGAAGCGGCGCATGAACTTTCGGAATTTATCGAAAGCGGTCGCTTCAAAGTGATAGACCATTCAACGGGATGCTCACCATGACCGTGTACCCAAAAGAAAAGC
Organism: Marinagarivorans sp. UBA5870; assembly: GCA_002432555.1. The sequence continues at coordinate 14,221 of DJFO01000412.1, read as the reverse complement.
GTCTGCCCGTCCTCGTGCGGGCCAGCGCGGTAACTCTGTTAACCGTTGTTCTGGCCGCGTGCGGCGGATCCAACGGCGGCGGCAACAACTCCAACAGTTCGTCCAGTAGTTCATCGAGTTCCAGCAGCAGCTCATCGAGTTCGAGCAGTTCANNTTTCCCGACCCCAGCAGCAGCTCTTCCAGCCTGTCCAGTTCCAGCAGTTCGTCCAGCTCGAGCAGCTCCTCGACGTCCAGCAGCTCCTCCAGCTCGAGCTCGAGTTCGTCCAGCAGCTCCAGTGGGTTGCCGGATCCTTCCGGCCCGCCGGTCAACACGGGGCCTCCCAATGCCTCCAACCAGACGCCAGCTTTCCCCGGGCAGACGCGCGCGCCCGAGGTATTGTCTGACTTCGACTTAAAAACGACAGCGGTCGTTAGTGGACTGCGCAACCCCTGGGGCATGGATTTTCTGCCGGATGGCCGCCTGCTGATTACGGAGCGTCCCGGCAGTTTGGTCATAGTCACAGTCGACGGCGACGACGGGGAAATATCAGAGCCCATCACCGGCGTCCCGACGGTGGCGGCGAGCGGGCAGGGCGGGTTGCTCGATGTTGCTTTAGCGCCCGATTTTGCCACGAGCCGCCTGGTGTACTTGAGCTTCGCCGAGCCGCGCGGCAACAACCAAAACGGCACCACGGTATTGCGGGCACGGCTATCGAACAATGACCGCAGTCTGGAGAGCCCGCAGGTGATTTTCCGCCAGCAACCGGCGTGGAATTCCAACCTGCACTTCGGCTCGCGTCTGGTGTGGGATAAAGATGGCCTCCTCTATATCACTTTAGGTGAGCGCTCCCTGCCGGAGCCGCGCCAGCAGGCACAGAGTATCAATTCTCACTTGGGCAAGGTGGTGCGCATCAACCCGGACGGCACTGTTCCTGCGTCAAACCCCTTCGTTGGCAACAGCAATGCCCGCCCGGAGATCTGGTCCTACGGTCACCGCAATCCGCAGGGCGCGGCGCTGCATCCCGTCACCGGCGAACTCTGGACCATCGAGCATGGCCCCAAAGGCGGCGACGAATTAAATCGGCCGCAGCCAGGCAAAAATTACGGGTGGCCGATCATTACCTACGGCCTCGACTACAACAACAATCCGATCGGCGCGGGCATTACCAGTCAGCAGGGAATGGAGCAGCCGATTTATTACTGGGACCCCGTGATTGCGCCGGGTGGCATGGCCTTCTATCAGGGCGATCTTTTCCCCTCATGGCGCGGCAACCTGTTGATCAGCTCCCTGACTCCTGGCGGTGTCGTGCGCATTATGTTGAACGGCAATCGTGTGGTGGGTGAAGAGCGTTTTCTCGGTAATCTCGGCCGGGTGCGCGACCTGAGCGTCGCCAGTGACGGCGCCGTGTGGCTGGTGACGGACACGGGCCAACTGGTGCGTGTCACGCCGGAATAAACCGTTCCCAACGGGCGCGCGATCCGGAGGGGCGACCCTTGCGGTCGCCCCTCCGGATTGGCAGCGAGGTCAGCGGTTGCCCGTCCCGGGATGGGCGCTGAATCTCGGCGCGGCGAATGTTTCGGCCGTTACGTCNNGCCCCAGCGAGGGCTGCCCCAGCGGATGCAACGGAATCAACCTGCCTGCTCTAGGCCGCGAGTTCCAAAATCCGGCGGGAATCCTCCGGCTTGATATCACCATGCTCGCCCAGAGTTACCTGTCCGTGTTTTTTCAGCATCTCCACCATCGCCGGAATCGAGCCGCGGTCGACACCATAGGCGCCCAACGTCGTCGGGTTGCCCATTCGAGCGAAAAATTCCCGCGTGGCTCGGATCGCCCCGTCGATGACTTGCTCCTCGTCACTCTCGGTCAAATTCCAGACCCGGCGCCCATACTGAATTAATTTCTCGCGTTTCTCCCCGCGTTTGTACTGCATGATCGCCGGCAGGATTATGGCGAGGGTCTGCGCGTGATCAAGGCCGTGCAGAGCCGTGATTTCATGGCCGATCATGTGGGTTGCCCAATCCTGCGGCNNCATGAGATTCGCCCGCGTGGGATAATCCAAAGGATTTTCCAGCGCTTTCGGGCCCTCCTCGATCAGTGTCACCAACAGACCCTCAGCAATTCGGTCCTGCACCTTCGCGTTCACCGGGTAGGTCAGATACTGCTCCATGATGTGGACGAAAGCATCGATCACGCCGTTGGTGATTTGCCGCGGTGGCAGGGTGTAAGTGACGGAGGGATCCAGCACCGCAAACTGCGGATGCACCAGGTCGCTGCTGAAAGCGAGCTTTTCCCGGGTGGAGGCCTTGGTAATGACGGCGGCGCCGTTGCTCTCGGAACCACTGGCAGGAAGCGTCAGGACGCAGCCGAGGGGGAGGGCGTTGGAGAAGGGCGCGCTCTTGGCCAGGATATCCCACGGGTC
>DJFO01000412.1:0-11803 GCA_002432555.1 Marinagarivorans sp. UBA5870 | reverse complement strand
GGAGTGTTTCGCAGTGCGGGTTTGGCTCAATACCGCCGAACTCGAACCAGGTCCGCCCTTCGAGAGCCGCTGCGACCTGGGCGTAAACGCCGTTGGCCTTAATGGATCCTCCGCCGTAGGTCACTAAAATCCGCGCATCCGCGGGCAGCAAATTGCGCAGTTCGCGAATTTGTCCCTCGCCAAACGCGATTCGGGTTGGATTGGAAAAAATAAAATTTTGCATCGTCAGTCCGTCAAATGCCAGGCGGTGGGTTTTGGGTTGCGCTCGGCGAAATCCACTTGATGCCAGTAGGGATAAGTCGGTGTTCTGAAGCTCGCTCGGTCGAGCAGCGCCACCTGATCGGGAGTCAAGTTCCAGCCCACCGCGCCCAAGTTGTCCTTGAGTTGCTGTTCGTTGCGCGCGCCTATGACCACGTTGGCCACGCCCGGACGCTGCAACAGCCAGTTCAACGCCACCTGCGGAACCGTTTTGCCGGTTTGCTCGGCCACTTGATCCAAGGCGTCCACCACCGCATACAGATATTCCGTGTCCACCTGCGGGCCGCCTCGGGCGCCGCCCTGTTGCAGACGACCCTCGGGGAGTGGCTGCCCACGGCGAATTTTGCCCGTCAGCCGTCCCCAGCCGAGCGGACTCCACACCATGGTGCCGACGCCCTGGTCGAGACCGAGCGGCATCAACTCCCATTCATAATCGCGCCCGATCAGCGAATAGTAACCCTGATAGGCGACGTAGCGAGCCAGGCCGTATTTTTCGGAAGTGGCCAGGGATTTCATCAAATGCCAACCGGAAAAATTGGAAGCGCCTATGTAGCGGATCTTACCGCTCGTTACCAGGTCATCGAGCGCCCGGAGTGTCTCCTCGACCGGCGTGAGGGCGTCGAAGGCGTGCATGAAGTAAAGATCTATATGATCGGTGCCGAGTCGTTTGAGGCTCGCTTCGCAGGCGCGGACCAAGTGGAAGCGCGATGAACCTTTGTCGTTGGGGCCCGGCCCCGTGGTGAAAGTTGCCTTGGTGGCAATCAGGGTCTGGTCGCGTCGTCCCTTAATCGCTGCGCCGAGAATTTCTTCGGCCAAGCCGCCGTCGTATATATCCGCCGTATCGAAGAAATTGACTCCGAATTCCAAACAGAGGTCCACCAGGCGGGTGGCCTCGCGGACGCCGTTGTTGCCCCAGGTTTTGAAAAAGTCGGTGGTACCTCCGAAGGTGCCCGTGCCTAGGCTGAGTACTGGAACTTTGAGGCCGGAACGGCCAAGCTGTCGGTATTCCATAAAATCCCCTTAATTGAGAAAATCGAAGCAGAAGAAATCGGTTGCGGGAAAAATGTGCAGCGGCTAAATGCACCTTAGCGTTTGCCCGGCGAAAACTATGGGGGCGCGGGTCGCCCGATTAAACCCCCGCAAGTGGGGCGATCAAAGGTCCCGGGCAAAAACCTCTTCATCGACAGGAGCTTACCAGCTTCAAGCCGGTTGGATTATTAATCCTTATCGGCCGGGTAGAAAAAATCAATCGGCGCCGTCCGTTTTCTCGATGATGACGATTTCAGCTCCGGACGGCAGGCGTATCCGGTGGATTTTGATACCCATGTCCCGGGCGATCGCGGGGTCGATTTCCACGAGAGCTTGGGGCAAGCGGCGGCCGCGCAGCCGATTGAATAGGCCGACGAAAAATCGCAGCAATCGTGACACAAAAGCGTCCTCTTCACGGGGGCGACGAACGGAATGCGGAGGTGGGCAGGAGATTCGGCGGGCCGCGTTCCATTCGCGGCCCGGACTATCCTTAAGAAAAATCCAGCAGCGAATGACTCAAGAGGCGCGGGGAGCGCATCTCGCGACGGACATAACTATGCCAAGTGAGTCGATTCATACTGGTAACGGGTTTTGAAAAAATGACAGTTCTAAATAATATGAAAAATCTATAAAGACTTTCGAGACGAATAGCTGTAGGGGCTGGTCTCGAGCTATGCTCGCGGCTTGATTTCGGAGCAGAGGGGAAGATTAACGTGTTGGGTAGCGAAGCACAAGGTACCGTGCGGAAATTTCTCGTCAATTAGGCGCTGGTGTTAGCGACTTTTAGCGGGGCAATGGTTTCACTCAATCGCAGGGACGGACCGATTTTATAAGGAGGTGGAGTTTATAAGGGGTGGAATTTATAAGGAGGTGCAGAGCGGTGGGAGTTGGCTCCCCATAAAAGCGCGCGGAGGCCAATGGCCCCCGCGACTTCTACTTCAATCAACGTCTACGATAAGGGTCGCTGTCGCGCAGGTCTTCTTTCACATCCCCATACGCTTTTTGGGTTTTTCCCTCCGCTTGTTTGGCGGCACCTTTGAGTTGATGTTCCGGATTGCCGACGGCTTCACCCGCTTTGCGTTGAATCTTACCGGCGACGTCTTTTGCGGTACCCTTGACTTGATCTTTATTCATGATCATTTCCTCTCTAGGATTAAAATAGATTCCTGCTTTGGTTGCGCAGTGAACCGTACCTCTATGACCGGGCTACCGTGTCGCAGTTCAGGAAAATTTAATAAAAAATTCAATGATTTAATATGTAATTTTTACAAAAAAAGCGCCTGCGGTCGATGCTGCTATAAAAGCCGGACCTTATATACACAATGCTGCTAAAACTCGGGCAAAAGTCAGGTGGAGAATTGCAGGCGAGCGAGCTCCCGGTACAGGGAATTTTGCTCAATCAGCTCCGCGTGTGTACCGCTCGCGATAATTCTGCCGGACTGCAGCACCAAAATTCGATCGGCGTGAATGACGGTGGCGAGCCGATGGGCGATCATGATGGTGGTGCGTCCGCGCATTAGATGTTCCAGCGCCCGTTGCACCACCTGCTCGCTGTTGGAGTCGAGCGCGCTGGTGGCTTCGTCGAGCAGAAGGATCGGGCGGTCCGCCAAAAGTGCGCGCGCTATGGCGATCCGCTGGCGTTGTCCGCCGGACAAACGCACGCCTCGTTCGCCGAGAAAGCTGTCGAGACCCTCCGGCAGTTTTTCGATAAATTCCATAGCGTAGGCCGCCTCACACGCGGCGACTACCGCCGCTTCGCTCGCGTCCGGGCGGGCGTAGCGCACATTGTCGCGCACGCTGCTGGCGAAGATCACCGGGTCCTGCGGCACTAGACCAATCTGTCGACGCACTTCAGCGAGATCCGCGGTTTTGATGTCCACTCCGTCCAGCAAAATCTCGCCCGCCGTGGGATCGTAAAATCGCTGCAACAATTGGAAGAGGGTGGTTTTACCTGCGCCCGAGGGGCCGACCAGGGCAATTTTCTCGCCGGGGGCGATGCTCAGCTCGAAATGTTCGAAGACCGGGGTATCCGGGCGCGATGGATAGGCAAAATGAATATCCCGCAATTGAATGGATCCTTGCACCGGTTGGGGAAGGAGCACTGGCCGTGCGGCAATTTTAATGGCGGAGGGAGTTGCAAGCAGTTCCACTAAGCGCTCGGTTGCGCCGGCGGCGCGCTGCAGTTCGCCTATGACTTCCGAAATAGTGCCCATCGCACTGGCCGCGATCACCGCGTAAAAAATAAAGGCTGACAGTTGGCCACCGGTCAACTCGCCGGCGAGCACGTCGTGACCACCGACCCACAAAATCAGAGCCACGGCGCTGAACACCAGGGTGATAACGGCCGCAACCAAACCCGCCCGCTGGCGGATACGCGCCACACCGGCGCCGAAGGTATCCTCAACCCGCTCCTGAAAATCCGCCGCGGATGCCGCTTCATGGCCGAAGGACTGCACGGTGCGAATCTCGTGGATGACTTCGTCGGTGTAAGCGCCGAGCTCCGCGACGCGGTCTTGACTCGCGCGCGCCAGCCGCCGCAGGCGCCGGCCGAACGCGATGATCGGCACCAACACAAACGGAATGGCAAGCAGTACCAGGGCGGTCAATTTGATGCTGGTGATCGCCAGCATGATCAGCCCGCCGACCATCAAGAGCGCGTTGCGCAAAGCCATGGAGACGCTCGAGCCTATAACGGTTTCCAGCTGGGTGGTGTCATTGGTAAGTCGCGACAGCACGTCACCGGTGCGGTTCTGTTCGAAAAACGCCGGTGACAGGGTAAGGAGATGGGCAAACACCCGGCGGCGCAAATCCGCGGTGATCCGCTCACCTAACCAGGAAACCAAATAGAAACGGGCGTAGGTTGCCGCGGCCATCACCAATATCACCGTCAGCAACCCGAGCAGCGCGTAATCGAGGGAGGCGGGACTGCCGGTGGCGAAGCCGCTATCGATCACCCCGCGCAAGCCTTGCCCAATCAGCAGCACGCTGACCGCCGCCACCAGCAGGGCGCAAGCGGCCAGCGTTATGCGCAGTCGATAGGGCCGGATCAGATCGAGCAATATGCTCCGCGGTGAAGCTTCGGTGGTGGACGGCATACCAGTGACTCTCGGGAAAAGGAGCGGTATTGTGCCGGTCCGGCAAATTTTCGGCGAGCGCCGCGGTCAACGGCCATAATTAGGGCGGCGTTGACGCCACTCGTGTCAGTCGCGATACTCGCCGGTCTGTTTTTTTGCGGTTCCTTTTTTGCTGTTGCTTTTTTGCTGTTGAAGGCCCCCAGGTATATTCCCCATGATGCGCTTCTTGGAATCCCGTATCCGCGGCACGGCGACCGTCGGAACCGGCACGCCGCCGCCCACTCTGACGGCTTTTTATTGGCACTACGTCCGCCAGACGCGGTTCTGGTACGGCGCCATGGTCTTAACGGTGCTGGCGGTCGCGCTGGTGGACATGGTGATTCCGATCACCATCGGGCGCCTGACGGCGCTGGTGCAAGCGGAAGATCGGGCGGCGGCGCTGGAGGTCCAATGGCCGCTGTTGCTGACCCTCTTCGGCATACTGCTGATCGGTCGACCGCTTCTGCAAATGGTCGATGTGGCCATCCGCCACAACGTCATAATGCCCGGCACCACCAGCTTGGTGCGCTGGCAGTCGCACTGGCATGTGGTGCGCCAGAGCTGGCCGTTTTTCCAGAATGACTTTGCCGGCCGAATCGCCAACCGGGTGATGCAGACGGCGACGTCCCTGCGCGAAAGCGTCATGTCCACCATACGCGCGGTGCTCTTTATTGCCACCTACGGCGTCAGCTCGCTGTGTTTGATGTTCTGGGCGGACTGGCGCATGGCCGTGCCGACTGCTGTTTGGATCTTTGCCTACGTCTCCTTTTTGCGTTTTTTTGTGCCGCGCCTGCTGACCCTCTCCAAGGCCGCTTCGGAGGAGCGCTCCACGGTGATGGCCCGCATCGTCGACAGCTACACCAATATTCTCACGGTCAAGTTGTTCGCCCGGGCCGTGGACGAGGACGCCCATGTGCGCGAAGCCGTGGATGCCAATCAACGCGCGGTGGCCGCGCATATGCGGACCATGAGCTATTACCTCTTCACCCTCAACGTGATGAACGCGCTGCTGATCACAGGGACGGCCGGCGTGGGCATAGGTCTTTGGGCCGAGGGAGCCGTCAGCGCGGCGCTGGTGGCGACGGCGGTTCCTCTCGCTTGGCAGATCGCCAATATGTCCGGCTGGGTTTCTTTCGAAATCGCCGGGATTTTTGAAAATATGGGCACTGTGCAGGAAGGCATGCAGAGCATCGCCGTGCCCCATTCTTTGGTCGATGCTGCGGATGCCCGTGCGCTGCAAGTCGAGCGGGGGGAAATTCGTTTCGACGCGGTGGATTTCGCTTACACCCCAGGGCGCAATGTATTGGATCATTTTGATCTGGTGGTCCGGCCCGGTGAGCGGGTGGGCATAGTCGGCCGCTCGGGCGCGGGCAAGTCGACTCTGATCAATCTGCTGCTGCGCTTTCACGAGGTGAATGCGGGATCGATCCTCATCGACGGTCAGGATCTGCGCGGGGTGACACAAGAAAGCTTGCGCGCAGCAATCGGCGTGGTCACTCAGGACACATCTCTTCTGCACCGATCGATCGCCGACAATATTCGCTACGGTCGGCCTCAGGCGAGCGACGCCGAGGTAGAAACCGCGGCGCGTCGGGCGCAGGCCCACGATTTCATCTGCAACTTGATCGACTGGAAGGGCCGCAAGGGATACGAGGCCCACGTAGGCGAACGCGGCGTGAAACTATCCGGCGGTCAGCGGCAGCGTATCGCCATTGCTCGGGTGGTTTTGAAAAATGCGCCCATTCTTATTTTGGATGAAGCGACTTCCGCCCTCGACAGCGAAATCGAGGTTGCCATTCAGGAGCAGCTGCTCGGACTCATGTACGGAAAAACAGTGATTGCCATAGCGCATCGTCTGTCGACCATAGCGAGGATGGACCGGCTGATAGTGCTCGATCAAGGGCGCATAGTGGAGCAGGGAACCCACGCGGAATTGCTGGCGGCCGACGGCCATTACGCCGCGCTGTGGCGGCATCAGTCCGGTGGATTCTTACCTGATCACCTGCCCACGGACGCGCCTGTGCCGAGCGTGCCGGGGATAACGTGAGATAACCTAAGGAAACGCCGCGAGCCGTCAGTGATCTGAGGTGTTTCAGTGGCAGCCCGGCGTCTTGCGGCAGTTGCGAAAGACTATGCCGGCGAGCTGTTCGTAGTTGATCGGCTTAAGCGCGCGCTCCGCCACGTCTCTGTAATCGGAAGCTATATCCGTGTCGGCGACCGCCGACAGGACCACCGTGGGTATTGCGGCGAGGTGCGGATGTTTGGATCTCTCCTGCAAAAATTGCCAGCCGTTCATCCCTGGCATCAACAGGTCCAGTAAAATCAGGTCCGGAGAAAAAGCCTCGTCCCGCAGGATTTCTAAAGCCTCTCGACCGTTTTCCGCTTTGGAGACGGTACAGCCCATAGCCTCCAACAACAAGGTCACGGCAATTCGAATATCGGAATTGTCTTCTACCACTAATACATGCGGGGCAAATTCTTCGCGTTTAGCAGGGGCGTCCGCTTCTGCGGGCAAACCGGCCAGGATTTTGTAATACTTATTTTGAACGCGCATATTTACAACTCTCTCACCAAATGTTTAATGCCGGAAAGCCTTTTATTTTTCTCTCGAGAGGCTTTCGGCGGCGCTGCAGCGGCTGGCTTATAGCGGCTCGTCGATTTGGTCTCCACCGGCCGGCATTTCCAAGCTTTCCGCAGTAGCGCAGCAAAAATCGCGCCGGCAAAAAGTCGAGGACAGTAACGCGCGAAAACAACGGTGAGGGCAGAGTTGGTCCCACTCTTGCTACCCCATGGGTGTCGACAGATCGTCAACCGGCTTCGGGTGCGAGCTGGCTCGAAGGCTGACATCCAAGAACCGAAATGAGATTAATAAAATGAGATTGTTTATCGCGTTAAGACTATTTAATGAAAGCCATGCGAAAGCAGGAGTGGAAGCCCGTTCCGCGAAAGGTGTGCCGCGCGGGCGCCTGATCGATATTAATATCACCCGCTTTCACCCAGCCCTGCGCAACATGAACGAATATCTGAAAACCACCGGTCAATTGCCCGATCTGCGTCAGGGGGATTTGCTGCGCAGTGTGGACGGCGAGCAGGTGGTCGAACAGACCGTGGATTGCCGCCTGTACTGGTGCGAAGTCGAGACCGACCTGCCGGTGGATTATTGGTGCTCTCTCAGAGAAGTGGAGGCGGTCATACCGCGCGACGACTTCAACAAATTCGTGTTGTCGATTCGCTACAAATCCGGCGCCGCCTATATAGCCGCGTGCGAAGAGTTCGCGCAGCAAATTCAGGTCAACCATCTGTACAACATCCGCTACGAACCGCCGCGCCGCTTTGCCCACTTTGCGGCCTGAGCCGCGGCTGGCGAATCGGGGTTTAATGATGGGTGCGGATAATTCAATCTACAGCCGCGGGCAGGTGAAATCCTTTAGGGTTTTCCACATTCCCAAATGGGGAATTCCAAGTTCCAAAAAAGGCTGCCCCGCGATTTGATAACCGAGCTTGCCGTAGAAATTCGCCACCGTTTGCCGCGCCGACAATTCGATCCGGGTCACCCCTTTTTGCAACAGGGCTTGTTCAGCGCGCAGGATCAGTGTTCGACCTATGCCGCCGCCCTGAAAATGCGGGTCGACCGCCATTTGGCGCAGTTTGGCCACACCTTCGCGTAAAGCTTTGAAGAGCACGCAGGCGACCAGTCGATCCTTGCGCAACGAGTCGAAGGCGCCCCAGTGTGATTGGTTTTCTTCGCCGGCCAAATCCATCTCCGATAGCACCAGCCCGAGCGGCCGCCGGAGAACGGTTTCTCTCAACTGCAAGGCGGCTCGGTACTCGGCGGAGCCGAAAGCGAATTCGCGAAATTCCACAGCTAATTCACGTCCGGCTGGCTCCAAAACCAGCGCAGCATTTCCGGCAGGAGCACCCCGCCGTGGTGATCCGAGTGGCCTCCGTCGCCCCAAATATGGCGAACCTCGTAACGCGCTCCCGGCAGCTTATTCGCCTCCGCATTTTGGTTAGCCCAGCGCAAAGCGGCCAGCACTTGCTGGTTCGCCAAAAACCAGTTGCCGTGCTCATTATCGATATCGTCACTGCCATCCTGTAAAAAAATGCGCAAGGGACGAATGGGCGATTTGCGGATCAAGGTGGGGTAGAGATCACCGCCGGGCACCATGGGTTGGTCCGCCTTTGCCGGTTGGTACCCAATGGAGACGTAGCTGCCGATAATACTGATCACGTTGCGGAAGGCCTCCGGCCTCTGCCACGCGACCGTAAAGGCGCAGATGGCCCCGCTGCTGGTCCCGCCGATAATCCGATCGGCTGGATCGGCACTGATTGCGTATTCGGCGGATATTTTAGGTAACAGTTCGTCCAGGAGCATACGGGCGTACCGGTCGTCGAGAGCGTCGTATTCCTGCGCCCGCTGATCGGGATTGGACATGCCGAGGTTCTGCGGGTAAGTCCTACCGAGGTTGCCAGGCGTAATAAACAAACCTACCGTCGGGGGTATCGCCTTTTGATGGATTAGATTGTCGAGCACTTGCGGCACGCGCAGGGACCCCTCTGGATTGGTCGCGCGCTCTCCGTCCTGAAACACCAGTAAATTGGCCGGCTGATTCGCCTGGTGATTGGCCGGTTCATACACCCAGTAGCGCCGCACCGTCCCCTGGAATATTTGACTGTGAAATTCATAGGGCCCTTTGAGCGTACCGCGAGGCACCCCCGGTTGCGCCAGAGAGTCCGCGGTGAAACGATATTCACCCGGTTTACGCAGCCCCGCCGTACAGGCCAACTGGCCGAGGACGCAACCCATCAACATGACACCGCGCAAAAGTTTATTCATCGTCACCGCCGTATTGGAAGATCGCCCGGCGGCTATAGTGTCACGCGATTGAACCGCTGTCATGCGACCGGCCGTCCACCGTGATCGATTGGCCGACTTATCGCTCCGCCGAATCCCCAATCGCCCTGCCGAACAAATGCTCAATCGCTCTGTGAATGTCCGGTCGCTCTGCTGAGCTTTCAACCGCTTCGCCGAATCCTCAATTACACCGCCGAAGAATTGCCTCGTAGATCGCTCCCGGCTGGATGGCTCCGGGCTGGTTGCCGAACTCGCACGCGCTGCGCGGTCGCGACAGCAAATAACCCTGCACGTATTGCACATTCAGTTTGATCAATTCCTGAAGCTCCTGCGGGGTCTCCAGCCCTTCGGCAACCAAGGCATAACCGCGTCGGCGGGAGAATTCGGCAATGGCTGCTATGAGATCCTGCCGGTCCCGGTCGACGTGTATGTTGCGCACGAGGCTGATATCCAGTTTGATGATATCGGGCTTTAGGTTGAGGATATGGCGAAAACTTGCGTAACCCGCCCCCGCGTCGTCCACCGCAATGCGCACGCCCAACTGGCGCAGGCGCGTGAGGCAAGTCAGCATTTCCTGATAATCATTGACGATCGCGTGTTCCGTAATTTCGAGGACGTAACGGGCGGGAGCGCGCTGCTGCCGAAACAGCTTTTCCACGAGGCCGGTGAGCAATTCATCGGGGCCGGCGTTCACGCTGATGTAGGCGTCTTGCGCCAGGGTGAGACTGGAGTGAAACGTGGATTCCATGGCCAGCTCCACGAGAGGGTCGGTCAAGCCGTGCAGCGCGGCGAGCTTAAATAGTTTGTCTGGCGGAATCCGGTGCGCGACCGTACGCGTCAGAGCTTCGTAACCCGTGGTGCAACCGTCCGCCAGGCATACTATGGGCTGAAACTGGGTGCTGATTTGACGGTTTTCAATCAAGCTGCGCAAATTGCGCCGCACCGTATCCTCCGAGGCACGCGCGTGCAGATGCTGCTCCAGGTAAACCGCTGATATATCCGCCAGGACGCGCAAAAATGCCAAGTCCCGCCCGTCGAGGTCTTGATTGGGCCGCCGGCTGAACGCGCAAAAAGTCCCGTACACCCGGCCATCGGCCAACTTGAGGGGCACGCTAATGTGCGCGCCCACCGGCACAGTGTGCGTCGCTTCGATTGTCGCGGCCACCGGATGCTGCTGTGCGTCCGGAATCAATTCGGGAAGCGTACCCTCAACAATGCGCGCGCAGTAACTTTGCTCCAGCGGATTGCCGTCGCCAACCTTGATCAGCGTGTTGCCCGGATCCGCATCGACGTAGCGGAAAATGCGCTCACCGGCCTCGAACTCTGCAATGAAGGCGACCTCCATCCCGAGGCGCGCGCGCGCGGCCCGCAGCAGGGATTGCAGTAGCTGATGGACCGCCGCATGGTGTGGCAGGCCGGCGAGCGTGGTGCTGATGTCGCCCAAGATGGTCTCGGCCAAGGGCATTTTGGGTGCGATCATTTGGATAACCTTGCCGTCTGTCTAGGCCCGGGTGCGCTGTACCGCGCCTGCACGACCGGACTCTGCCGAGCGGAGGCGGGCGGCTCATGCCCTGACGAAAAATCCACCCAGGGTCGTTATGAGTATGGGTCAGAACCGGCCGCCTGCCAAAGAAAGACAACTCGNNGAATAGCTGCGCCCCGCCGTTATGGAGCTCGGTGTGGGTCGACCGCCGCGGACGAAAACATACAACAAATCTTGTGAACAATGCTTGGTTGTGACGCCAGGATTTTTACTGCTATATTGCGCTTCGGGATTCTTTGGCGCAGGGATAAACATGAAATTCTCTTTTTTCCGCTCGCTCCTATTGCTCGTTTGCATCAACCTCTCGGGCTGCGGCTTTTGTCTTTTCGGCTGGTGTTTCGTCGACGAGATGGAAGTGAAAGAACGCACCTACGATTTGGAAAACAATAGCTACACCATTGTTGGCGATGTTGACGGCGAATACACCTCCCACACTTTTACCCTCGGCAAAGAACAAACGATTGAGGAGCTGAGTTTCGGCATCTGGGACGCGGACACATTTCGCAAATACACCGCCATCAAAAAGATCCACATCCTCAAGGACGCAGCGCTGCAAACCTACCGGGAGAAATACCTGATCCCGGGCGTCGGCTGTCCGGCCTCTTTTATGAATCAGAATCTGCAGAGTCTCTTGCTGCTGCCTGTTTCCTCCGCGGTGGGTGAGGAACTCGAAGCCTACGATATCCCCTTTGACGGCCGCGGCACCGAATTTAAATTAACCGGCCACTATCTCAAACCCCGCGAATCTTATTTTTTGCAAGGCGACAAAAAATGGACCCTCGACCTCGAGGATTACGAAAGTGTGGTGAGCAATGTTGGCAGCGCGCGGCATAAACTGCATTATTTTCTCGTGACCAGCATTCAACGCTGAGCGCCGCTGCCGCAGCCCTCCCACCCCTTAAACTCCCCCAACTCCTCCCCCAGTAACGCCGGCTTTGACGCAGCTCGCAAGGCGCTCGCTGGTCCGTCGCTGGTTGGTCGGCACGGCGCGGGTCGCTGCCCCCC
>DJFO01000047.1 GCA_002432555.1 Marinagarivorans sp. UBA5870 | reverse complement strand
TATCACTACATAGTGCCTGAAGTTGCCGCGACCACCCGCTTTGAGCTGTGTGCAGAGCCGCTGCTCGAACAGCTCGCCGAGGCGCAGGCGTTCGGCAAGGCGGTGAAGCCGGTGCTCGTGGGACCCGTCACCTATTTGTGGTTAAGCAAAACCAAGGACGGTTCAGATCGCCTGGGGCTGCTGGATCAATTGCTGCCAGTTTATATGCAGCTGTTGCAGCGCCTGGCGGCCGCGGGGGTGGAGTGGGTGCAACTCGACGAGCCGATTTTGGTAACCGAGCTGGATACGTCCTGGCGGCGTGCGCTGGAGAAAGCCTATCACGCACTCAAAGCCGCGCCCGTGAAAATTCTGCTCGCCAGCTATTTTGGTCAGCTGCAGGAAAATCTCCAGCAGGCGTGTTCGCTGCCGGTGGCCGGGCTGCATGTGGATGCCATTAACGCACGGGAAGAAGTGAAACATCTGCTCGACTGGTTGCCGGACCACAAAATCCTGTCCCTCGGGGTGATCAACGGCCGCAATATCTGGAAAACGGACCTGAACGCGACCCTCGGATGGCTCGAGCCCATAGCGCAGAAACTGCGAGACCGGCTGTGGCTCGCGCCTTCTTGCTCNNCGTCCCGGTGGATCTCACAAAGGAGCAGGCGCTCGACCCGGAAATCCGCACGTGGTTGGCGTTCGCACTGCAGAAACTGGAGGAACTGGAAATTCTGCAGAAAGCCTTGAACTCCGGGCGTGACACGGTCGCGGACGCCCTTGCGGACAACGCCCACGCCGTCGCCACTCGCCGCAATTCTTCCCGCGTCCACAATCCACAGGTCCAGGCGGACCTGGCGAATATTGCGGCGGACTTCGGCCAGCGCAAAAGCGCATACGCGGAACGCGCCCAGGTACAACAGCGCGAATTGCGCCTGCCGCGGTTTCCAACTACCACTATCGGCTCGTTTCCCCAGACGGCGGAAATCCGCCAGGCGCGCCAGCAGTACAAGCAGGGCGAAATATCCACCGCGGACTACACCGCAAAAATGCACGGAGAAATCGCCCGCTGCGTGCGCGAGCAGGANNCGCAATGACATGGTTGAATATTTTGGCGAGCAGCTCGAGGGTTACGCCTTCAGCCAATTCGGCTGGGTGCAGTCCTACGGTTCACGCTGCGTCAAACCGCCAATTTTATTCGGTGATATTCGCCGGCCGCGGGCCATGACGGTGGAGTGGATCCAGTACGCCCAATCGCTCACCCAAAAAACCATGAAGGGCATGCTCACCGGTCCCGTGACTATTTTAAATTGGTCCTTCGTGCGCGATGATCAGCCGCGCAGCACCACCTGCCGACAGTTGGCGCTGGCGATTCGAGAAGAAGTACTGGAGCTGGAGCGCGCCGGCGTTCGAGTCATTCAAATTGACGAAGCCGCTTTGCGGGAGGGGCTGCCTCTGCGGCGGTCGCAATGGCAGACGTACCTCGACTGGGCGGTGGAATCCTTCCGCATCTGCGCCAACGGTGTGGGCGATGCCACCCAGATTCACACCCACATGTGTTACTCGGAGTTTAACGACATCATAGCGGCCATCGCGCAGATGGACGCGGACGTCATCACCATCGAGACTTCGCGCTCGGATATGGAGTTGCTCAAGGCGTTTGATGATTTTAATTATCCGAATGAAATCGGGCCGGGAGTTTACGATATCCACTCACCGAATATCCCGACGGCGGAACAGATCGTTCATTTGATCCAAAAGGCTGCGCTGCGAATTCCGGCCGAACGGCTGTGGATCAATCCCGACTGCGGCTTGAAAACCCGCCGCTGGGAAGAGGTGATCCCCGCGCTGCAAAACATGGTGGAGGCCGCCGCAATTTTACGGCGCACGGCCAACTGATGTAGGTTGCCGCGCGCGGGACTCCACCGTCGCGGCTGCGTGTGCGCCGGCAGACACGTCTGCCGGCGCATTTTTATCGCTGACTCAGCGCCTGCTTCAATTCGGAAAAATTCACCACTTCCTGCAATTGTTTATCCTGCATGGCATTTTGGCCGTAGCGGTAGAGATTGGCGGTGAGCACCAGGTTGGCGGCCACCTGAGGACTGAGAATTGTGCGGCGCTCGTGTTCGAGAATGCGGGCCTGTTGCGAATCGAATTCCGCCATGCCCTTGGCCAGCGCCATGGCATCGTGCCGACGAGCCAGATCAAATTTGCGGACGAACAGATAAACCTGACTCAGGTTGCGATGCAGAGCAAGCCGCACCCGATCGGCCTCAGGGGTAGGGTCTTGCGCGTTGGTGATGGCGGCAACCTCTTTTTCCCACACCTTGGCCACTTCGATCAAAGCCAAGTCCGCCTCGTGCGTAATGCCGTACTGCAGGGTGATATCAAAGGCTTCTCGAGCTCGGTCGAAAGCTTGATTCACCTCGGTAAAACCCGAGCCGTCGCCGCCGAAATAAAATAGCGGAAACCGCAGGTCTTCATAGGCCAGCGCGGAGTTGTTTTCCATGTAGGCTTGCATCTGCTTGTGCGCCGTCGCGAGCAGCTGCTGTTTCATGCTGGCGAGCCAGGCGTTTTTCTCGCGCTCGAAGCGCGCGGCGAGATCGCCGCTTTCACCACATACACCCTGCCCAAAATCGTAGGTGCCATTGGTATCCAGCTTCTGCAGCAGCAAGACGCGGTTGCGCCGTTCATCGCGAATGCGGAAGATCACCTCAGGACCGCGATAATCCACTTTGAGATAAGGCTTTTGTTGCGGCTGACCACTGCACTGCAGCGTCTCCAACGCCTCCTGGACGGCGACCACTTCCACGCCGCCCTCGCTGCCGTATTCAAAGGTCAGCGCGTCATAATCGATGCCGTCGATGGAAAAACCGGGAAATTTCATCAAACGGGCGTCGACCATGACCGATTTCACTTCCACCGGCGCGGCGGCCGCCCAACCGCTCAGACATCCCAGCACAAAAACACCGGCGACCCGCATCATCGCCACCCGAAAGCGGGACAAATCTAATACGCTTTTTTGCAACATATTCCTCGGCCTGCTGATAAAGAGTTATAAGCCTGAGACCCACTCATAGCCTATTGCTGTAACTATAGTTCAAGGGAAATCAGCGCCAAGGTCGGGCGACGAACGTGGGGGGATGGAAGGACGGATGACCGGGATTCGATCTTCTTGGGATGTGGAGGTTGGTTTCTGACCCGACCTACGGGCAGCGCGCTACAAATTCAGCTCCGCCAACCGCTCCGGCGTGCCCACATCACACCAAACCCCGGAAAAAACCTCGCCGGTGAGTTGGCGGTGTCGAATGGCCCAGCTAAAAACTTCCCGCAGGGGGAATTTACTGCGCGCTTGCGGATAATCCGCAATCAGCGCCGGCGATAGCAGGCTGATACCGCTGAAGGTAAAACTGGTCTCCCCGTCGAGCTCCTGGACGAACTGCTCTCGATCGAGCGAAAAATCCCCCAAAAGTTTATGTGCTGGATTGGCCACCAACACCAGGTGGCCGGCGCGCGCTGGCAGGTTGTGCAGACGGTCGAAGGGATAATTGGTCCAGACATCGCCGTTGACCAGCAGAAAAGGCTCAGCCCCAAGCAGCGGCAGCGCGTGCCGCAGCGCGCCCGCGGTTTCGAGGGGTTCGGGTTCGCAGGAATATTGCAGGCGCACACCCCATTTGCCACCGTCGCCCAAGTGCGCGCGAATTTTTTCCCCGAGGTAGGCGATATTAATCACTATGTCGTCGAAGCCGGCGGCGGCCAGGCGCGTTATGTGGTGCTCAATCAAGCTGGTGCCTTTCACCTGCAGCAGTGGTTTGGGGGTTTCCAGAGTGAGTGGGCGCATCCGGCGGCCTTCACCAGCGGCGAGAATCATGGCCTTCATCGGTCCTAGTCCTCCTCACCCACGCGGCAGGTCTTGCCACCAGGGCTGCCGCCGAAGGCGCGGCAGCAGCGTTTCCTCAAACCAGCCGACGAACTCGGCGCCCTCGTCGTAGCGCCGCGCCACGTCCAGCGTGTAGGCGGTGACAAGCGGCAGGTCGCGCAGATAATTGTGTTTTTGGTCGCGCAGGGAGAGCCGGGCAAATATCCCCAGCACTTTGATGTGCCGCTGCAACCCCATCCAATCGAACCAGCGCAGGAACTGCGCCTCGCTCACGCGCGGCAATAACCCCGCTTGGCTCGCGATTTCCGCATAACACAGCGCCCAGCGGCGCACCCGATCCTCCGGCCAGCGCACATAACAATCGCGCAGCAGCGAGACCAGGTCATAAGTGATCGGGCCGGTCACCGCATCTTGAAAATCGATGACGCCGGGCGCCCCTTCCGGGCGGTAAATGAGATTGCGCGAATGGAAATCCCGGTGGACTAACACCTGGGGTTGCTCCAGTGCCGAATTTTCCAGGTAGGCATACCACCGATCCAGCAACTGCAGCTCCGAATCCGTTAGGGAATGACCGAGCAACCGCGGCACAAACCATTCATTGAACAGATTCATCTCTTGACGCAGGCGCGCGCGATCGTACGCGGGCAGGCCCAGCGAGTCGGTGGGGCATTGTTGCAACCGCAGCAGACAGCTCATCGCCTCTGCGTAGAGTCCTTCTACACTATTTTCGTCCAGAGCTTCGCGCAGGAGGGTGGGTCCGAGATCTTCCAGCAGAAGAAAACCCCGCTCCAGGTCCGCCGCGGCCAGCGCCGGGGCGAGCACCCCGTGCCGGCGCAGATGGCGCGCCAGCTTAAGGAAAGTACCATTGGGCTCGGTGGCGGGCGGCGCGTAAACCGCGAGCAGGGGCGGTTCGCTCGCCAGGCGGAAATAACGCCGAAATCCCGCGTCGCCGGCGAGTGCCTGCCAGGGGGGCGCGCCATCGATGCCGGAACTGTTGTGTTGTGAAAATTCGCTGAGGTCTAGCTGCGGCCATTGGGCATCTACCCACTGGCGCAATTCATCGGTGGTCGTGGGCATAAGGCTCCCATGATTCAATTGCACGGCAAGCGCCGATCATACAGGCTTGGCGCCTGCGCCAGAATGGCGCCGCGCAGGATTTCTTCCACGCACCGTCGCTGCGGCCGGAGCGGTAGTAATCCCTCGACCACGCCATTACAATCGCCCACTTTGCCCGAACTCTCGATCTGGAACAAACGCACTTGGCACTCAGACTCCCCAGACGCTCCCGCACTTTCGGCCTCGCCTACAGTTTAGCGCTGCTGGCCGCCGGCGCCTGCGCGGAGGATGAGGGTACGCGCTACGACTGGGTGAACGCGGAAGAACTGACCCCCGAGCAACAGGCTGAACGCTCCTACGCCTGTCGCGGCCTCTATATAGATCCCATGGCGGAGACCGCCGACGCAGACCCGGCCAGTGCCCCAATTGAATTGGAAGCCGGCCGCACCGAAATGGCGGCCGATAAACTGTATCTGGAAGGAAACGTTGCCATTCGCCAGGGCAGTCGGCTGATCGAAGCGGGCAGCATGGTGTACGACAAGCAGACGGAACAAGCGAGCCTGCGCGGCGGGGTCGAGATTCGTCAGAAAGGCCTGCTGGTGCGCGGGCGCGAAGCGGAAGTGAATATGGCCGAACGCGGTGCCCGCTTCACCGGCGGCGAGTTCGTGCTCCACGAACAGCATATGCGCGGCAGCGCGGGCAGCATCGAACACCGCTCCGACGGAGTAGTAGTGCTGAAAAAAGGCCGCATCACCAGCTGCGAACCNNGAGCTGATCAAAGGCCGCAGGCTGACGGTGGATCCGGCACGGCAGCAGGGCAGCGGTCGTGGCGTGGTTGTGGAGCTGGCCGGCGTGCCCGTTCTCTACACCCCCTACATCACCTTTCCCGTCGGCAACCAACGGCAGTCTGGCTTATTAGTCCCTTCGGTCAGCACCAGCGAAGGCGGCATCGACATCACCCTGCCCTATTACTGGAATCTCGCCCCCAACTACGACGCCACCCTCGCCCCGCGGTTTGCCGAGGGTCACGGCGCTATGCTCGAGACGGAGTGGCGCTACCTCAATCGCTATTCGATGAATACGCTGAATCTGGCGGGGCTTTACGACGACAAAGGCGGCGGTGACCCGGACGTGGACCGTCTGATTGCCGAGGGCGCCGACGAGCGCACCCTGCGGCCGTACAAAGGTGAAAACCGCTGGCTGGTGAATCTGCGGCATGAAGGCGGGCGCAATACCCGCTGGTATACCGACATCGACTACGCCAAAGCGAGCGACGTCGATTATTTTCGCGATCTGTCGCCGGAAAGTTTCACCACCGCCAACAGCACCTATCTCGACCAGGTGGGCACGGTGGGTTATCACCTAGACCACTGGAATCTGAGCGCGCGGTTCCAGTCGTTCCAAAACTTGCTGGTGGACGTGGAGCCGAGCTACCGGCAGTTGCCGCGCCTACAGATGAACGGCGCCTACCAATGGGGCAATATCGGTCTCAACCTGGACAATGAATGGGTGCAATTCAGCCACGAAGATCTGGATTTCATCACCGGCCAACGCGGCTCCACCGACTATAGCCTGGAGTGGAATCGACAGTGGTCATGGGGTTATCTTTCTCCCCGGGTCGGGCTGCAATCCCTCGTCTATCAGCTGGACGAGGACAACCTGCTGCCGGGTGCCGATCGCTCGCCGACCCTGAGCGCGCCTTACGCCATCCTCGACACGGGCCTGGTGTTCGAGCGCGACGGCGGCCGCCAGACCCTCGAGCCGCGTTTGTTCTACCTCTACCGGGACCACGCCGACCACAGCGATCTCTATTCGGTAACGCCGGGTGATGCGAGCATTTCCCAGGATGTCAATTTCGACACTACCTTACTGACGTTCAGTTATGACCAGCTCTTCCGCGCGCGGCGGTTTGCCGGCGGCGACCGCCTCGGCGACGCCAACCAGCTGGCGGTCGGACTCACCGGCCGCTGGCTGAGTGCCGATCAAAGCGAAACCCTCGCATCCGCCAGCCTCGGCCAGGTCATCTACTTCCGCGACCGAGAAGTCTCCCTCACGCACAACGACTCGACCCAAACCATCGAAGAGTCGGATCTGGCGAGCAAGCTCACGGTGCAAGTGACCGACCATTTGCGTTTGCGCGGCGACTTTCTCTACAACCCGGAGATCAATCGCCTGATGCGCGCCACCACCGGCTTGGAATACCGGGACGACGAGCGCCGCCGGTTGCGCCTGGACTACAGGTTCGTGCGGGAGGATGAGATCGAACTGGCGACCCTGCCGGTCGATCAGCTCGATGCGGCTTTCGCCCTGCCGTTTGGCGAACAGTGGCAGGTGGNNTGTTCTACGACCTGGACGAGCAGCGGGAACTCGATGCCTTCATCGGTTTCGAATACGACGATTGCTGCTACCGCCTGCGCGTCTTGGCGCGCCGCTGGCTCGACAGTAAACTGGCCGCCCTGGTGAACGACGAAAACCGCTACTACGACGACGGCATCTTCCTCGAGATCGATCTCAAGGGCCTCGCCAGCTCCGGCAACCGCGTGCAGCAGTTGCTGACCGAATCCATCCCCGGCTTCCGGGAATAACAGCCATTCGAAGAACGTCCTACGCTATGAAATTTTCCAAAAGTTTGTTGCTCGCCACCTGGTGTGCCCTCGTTAGTCTCCATGCGGTTGCCGAACCCCGGCCGATCGACAAAGTGATCGCGGTGGTGGATAAAAACGTGATCATGCAGTCGGAACTGGATGAGCGGCTGGCGCAGGTGGCGCAGAACGCGCGGGCCAACAACATGGCCCTGCCGGAGGCGAAAGTTCTCCAGCAGCAAGTGCTCGACCATTTGATCAGTGAACATCTGCAATTGCAGATGGCCCAGCGCGTGGGCTTCAGCGTGAGCGACGACCAGGTCAATCAGACCATCGAGCAGATCCGCCGCTCCAATCAGTTGACGCCCGAGCAATTCGCCCGGCAATTGGAGCACGACGGCCTGACCCTGCAGAGCCTGCGAGAAAAGTTGCGGCGCGATATGACCATTCAGCAGATTCAGCAGGGCATGGTGCAGCAGCGCATCCATATTTCGCCGTTGGAAATCGACAATTTCCTCAACTCCGCTGATGCCAAATTCTGGATTTCGCCGGAATACCATCTCGGACACATTCTCATTAGCCTGTCCCAATCCGCTACCGGCGCCGAGGTGGAAGCCGCGCGCGCGAAAGCCGAGGAGCTGGTGAAAAAAATCCGTGCCGGGGCCAGTTTTGCCGAGGTGGCCATAGCCGAATCCAACGGTCCGACCGCCTTGAACNNAACGGCGGTGATCTCGGCTGGCGCAAAACCAGCGACCTGCCCAGCTTGTTCGCCGACCTCTTGCCCGGCTTGGAAGTCGGCCAGGTCTCCGACCCGGCACGTAGTCCCGCCGGTTTCCATATTCTGAAGGTCTACGATAAACGCGGCGGCGAGCAGCAGACAGAGTTGCAAGCCCGCGTGCGCCACATCCTGGTAAAACCCTCCGCCATTCTCAGCGACGACGAAGCCCGCGCGAAGCTGGAGAAGCTGCGTCAGCGCGCGATGCAGGGCGAAGATTTTGCGGTGCTCGCGAAGGAAAACTCGGAAGATATAGGCTCCATGCTCGCCGGCGGCGACCTCGGCTGGAGCAAACCGGGAATGTTTGTGCCTGAATTTGAACAGGCGATGACCACCACGGCGACGGGCGCTATAAGCCCTCCTTTCCAGAGCAAATTCGGCTGGCATATCCTGCAGGTGCAGGAGCGCCGCGAAGAGGACATCACCGATGAGCTGCTGCGGGATAAGGCCGCCCGAGTGCTCACCAGCCGCCGCTTTGAAGACGAACTGCAAATTTGGCTGCGCGAGATGCGCGACGATACCTTCATCCAAATCAAATTGGACAGCTGAGCCGGCGCCTATGGAAATCTCAGCCATTGCGCGTATCGCCCTTACGCCGGGCGAACCCGCCGGCATAGGGCCCGAACTGGTGGTGCGCTTGGCGCAGCAGCCCCTGGTGGACGTCGAATTGGTCGTAGTCGCAGACCCCGAACTGCTGGCGCAGGCGGCTAAGACTTTGAACCTGCCCCTGACGCTATTCCCATTTGAACCCGGCACAGCGCGGCCCTCCGGCGGCGGCACCCTGTCCGTCGCGACGGTGTCCCTGCGCGAAACGGTGGCGCCCGGGCGGCTCAATCGCAACAACGCCGCCTATGTGCTCGACACTCTTCAGCGCGCAACCGACCTCTGCCTCGCCGGTGTGTGTCGCGCGCTGGTGACCGGTCCGGTGCACAAAGGCGTCATCAACGACGCGGGTTTTGCTTTCTCGGGCCACACGGAATTTTTCGCCGAACACAGCGGGTGCGATCAGGTGGTAATGATGCTTGCCTGCGCCGGGCTGCGGGTCGCGCTCGCCACCACTCATCTCCCGCTGCGCGACGTGGCGGACGCCCTCACCACCGCGAGCCTCAAACGCACCATTGAGATCCTGCACACGGACCTGGTAAACCAGTTTGGCATTCCCCAGCCGCGCATCCTGATTTGCGGTCTCAATCCTCACGCCGGCGAGGGCGGCCATCTCGGGCGCGAAGAAATTGACGTGATCAACCCGGTAATCCGTGAAGCGCGCCAGGCGCACGGGTGGCACCTGAGCGACGCGCTGCCCGCCGATACCCTTTTCACCCCGCGGAATCTGGACCATGCGGAC
>DJFO01000175.1 GCA_002432555.1 Marinagarivorans sp. UBA5870 | reverse complement strand
GGCGAACGCCGTGATAAATCACGGCGTTGGGATATATTATGCAATCGGCCCCTATGTGACTTCCAGCACCAATTGACGCCCCGGCCTGTATCTCTGAATTTTCTCCGATGACGGCATCCGGTCCTATGACGCAGCAAGGCCCAATAGCAGCGGACGCGGCGATCAGCGCGCGGGGGTCTACGCGCGCGCTAGGATCTATCCCCGCGGGAAGTTTCGGGCGCTGACAAAACAGACGACTGACAAGAGCATAGGCGCGGTAGGGATCCGCCACTCGGATGACGTTCAATTGCGGCGGCGCCACTTGGTCTTGTCTCAAAATAACGATGCCCGCATGGGTCGACGCGAGATGAGCCTCATACTGTTTTTTGCTGAGAAACGACAGCTGATGGGCCTGCGCGCGGTCGAGGCTGGCTATGCTGTCCACGATCGCCGCCGGATTTCCGCTCCAGTCCGCCCTTAGCAATTCAGCGAGGTCTTTCAGGCTGTAGGATTTTTTCATCGCGCGAATCCTGGTGGGTGCAAAACCCAGCGGAGATTTCCGCCGGGCGAGGTCCTGCGATTAATTCTTCTTGTCTTTTTTCGCATCGGTCGCGGTTTTCTTATCCGCGCCCGCTTTTTTGGCCTTCTCCGCCGCCTGGGCGTTGAGTTTGTTCAACCGGTCGACCACCATGGCAGTCACATCGGCCGTGGGTACTTTGTGCACCGCGGCTTTGCTGTCCAATACCAGCTCGATCCCTTCCGCGGCCATCACCGCCTCCAGCGCCGCGCTAATGCCCGGCTCCATAACATTCAGCATTTGGACAAACACGGATTCCCGGGCGCGATTGAGGGTGGCGAGGGCCGCCTGGCGCTCTTTGGCAGCTTCGGTCATTTTTTCCCGGTGCTCCTTCTTTTTGTCGTCGCCCCACGTCAGACCCTGGTTTTTTGCCTGCTCGTCGAGGCTTTTAAGGTCAGCCTCGAGGTTGTCCAATTTCGCCTTCAACGCCGTGTATTCCGCATTTTTTTCCAGCTCGGCCATGCCGCTTTTGCCCGCTTCGGACGACAGCACTACCGCTTGCACATCCAGCACCGCGACCTTGGTCGCCCCCGCTGCGACGGCCAGCTGCACCGCGCCGAAAAAAATGGTGGCCAGAATCAGTTTTGCCAATTTCATTATTATCTCTCCTCGAATATCCCAAGTGATTCCGCGCATTATTTGTATGGCGGTATAGGTTTTAAAATGGCGCCGCCAGCGAAAACTGGAATGCTTCGCGGTCGTCGCCCTCGTTATGTTTTAAAGTTTTCGCCAGACTGAAAGTCAGCGGTCCCATGGCGGACAACCAATTCAAGCCGAGCCCGACGGACGCGCGCAGCTCGTCGGGATCAAAATCGTAACAGTTGACCTGGGTCGCGCTGCACTCGGTGTCGAACACGTTGCCCACATCGACGAAAAGCGACGTCTGGAACGAGCGCTGATCGTCGATGAACGGCAAAGGGAAAATCAGCTCCGCGCCGAATTCCACCAAGGTATTGCCGCCGAAGGCCCGGTTGCGCCGAGTGACGGACCCGTATCTGCGCATCAATTCGTTCTCGTCGCAAATCTCGCGGCCATTGGTATCGAGGTAGGTTTGGCTGCAGGCGAGGAAGGCAGCACCGGAAGCCACGTGGGTGTCGGCAACGCCATCGCCATCGCTGTCGACCGCGATAAAGTCGGTTTCCTGCAGCTGGTAAGTGGCTTGGGGCGACGCCTGGGGTCCGAGCGAGCTGCGGCGGAAGCCGCGCACCGAACCAAAACCGCCGGAATAAAAGTTTTTGAAAAACGGCAGGCGGTCCATCTCGCCATAACCATCGCCGTAGGCGAGCGAAGTGCGGAAACGCATGGTCAAATCGTCGGTGAGCGGCAAAAATATCTGGCCGTCGTACTGGGCGATGTAATATTCCAGATCGCTGCTCGGCACCGAGATGTCGAGGGAAAAAGTCTGTTTGCTGCCGCGGGTGGCGAGTATGCCGCGGTTCAGGGTGCTGCGCACCCAGCTGAGTCCAAGGCTGAAAGTATCAAATTCGTCGCCGTAGACATCAACGAAGCCCGGCGCGGTATCCACGAGCATCTCCGGGGTGATCAGGCCGGTCTCGTAGCTGAAATCCTGCGCGACTCCATTGACGAAAGTCTCGCGGCCACTTCTGATCTCATCCTCCGTCACATACAGCGGGTTATTGGCCAAATTCAGTTCGAAGGGCGTGCGGCGAATTTCTTGCACCGAGTAACTGCCGGAGTCCACGGTGAGGTGCGTGTAACCAAAGGTGTAATTGAGGCGCTGAATTTCCGAGATGGGATAACCGAAACTGAAATTCAGCCCGTAACTGTCGGCTTTGTAGGCGCTGACGTTGATCTGGCTGTAATCGCGCGCGGTGTAAAACAGGCTGATGCCGCGGTTGACGCCGTCCGGGGTGAAATAGGGATCCACATAGGAAAAGTTGTAGGCGGTCTGGTAGTCGCTCCGGTTGAGGGATATGCCCACCTGTTTGCCCGTGCCCTGCCAGTTGTTGTGCTGGAGCGATGCGCCCACCAGAAAACCCGTGCCCTGGCCATAACCGACGCTGGCGTTGATGGAAGCGGAAGGCTGCTCTTCGACGGTGTATTCCACGTCGATTAGGTCGGAGGTGCCCGGTACTTCCTTGTTCTCAACGTTGACTTCTTTGAAAAAGCCCAAGCGCTCAAGCCGCACCTTGCCCTGCTCTATTTTGGCATTGGAGGCCGAGGCGCCTTCCATCTGGCGCATCTCGCGGCGCAGGACTTCGTCCTGAGTTTTGGTGTTGCCCTTGAACTCGACGCGCCGGACATAGACACGCTGGGACGGGTTGATCAGGAAGGTGATGTCCACTTTCTTGTTGGCCGGGTCGGGCGTAGGAATTCCTTTCACCTCGGCATTGGTATATCCGGCGTTACCGAGCAGAGTGGTGATGTATTCGGAAGTGGAG
>DJFO01000103.1:218-14008 GCA_002432555.1 Marinagarivorans sp. UBA5870 | reverse complement strand
CGCCACTGCCTATCAGGTGCTGCGCCAACTTCATAAAACCCGCGAATTGGCGGTATTGAGCGGCCGCGACGCGATTATTTGTACGCTGGACGACGCCGGTGCCTGCACCCATGAAAACGCGCGGTCCTTGACCAGTTTCTTTGACCTCAACCGTAATTTTCGCGTCGACGAACACGAAACCGTCGAAACACAGGTGACGTTTGGTCAACAAGAGACACTTTGGCTGCGCGCGTCCGGGAATGATCCGGCGTTGCGCTTCCACCATCACGGCGGCGCAAACCCATTCGGCAGTTTTATCGTTTGTCCCCCGTCTACCCATCCGCGCTTGATCCGGCGGATCAGCGTGAACATGGCGGGTCGACCTTATATCGCCCGTGCAGCGGCGGACGGTGTGACACGCCATGCGGACGGTAGTGATATCGACTGTTCGTTATAGGCTGGGTGGAGGCTTTGTTGGGGTTCCTCCGTCGCCCTGCGCGGGCCGCCCTGCGCGGGTCGCTGCACTCATCTCAAAAAATGTCGCGCGTTAGGTGGACTCCCAGCAGACACTGCTCGTATCGCGGTTATCACGACTGCTCGCGCGTTTCACGCCGAGATTATTAATCGACATTTTTTCGCACTCGCGGTCGTCCGTTTGTTTCCCGGTGGCGGTCGCGGTGATGGTGTAACAGCTGGTATCGCCGCAGGGATCCTGGGTGACTTTCAACAAATAAAAATCGCCAGCGGCGCGAGCGCCTCCCACTTCGTCAATGGTCTTGGCGTATTCATACATGCGCACGAACCACCGCTCCTGCAGCCCGGCTGCCGTAAACAGCGTCTGCTGGGCGATGGTGCGGCGCTCGTGCAACACGGCGTCCGCATAATTTTTAACTATGATCGCCAAAATCAATCCGACGGTCAGGGCGACCAGGATAAATTCAATCAGCGAAAAACCGCGTTGCTTCATTGCCAATCCTTCCAGGTTTACCAGTTAATAATCAGCTCGCGCCAAGACTCGCGCTGGCCTTGGGTGACACCACCTTCGATGACGTTCGTGGACAACTCACCGGTCGAAGTCTGCACCACCGCGACTTTTTTACCATCGCCGCGTTGGTGAATGGCCGGTGACGATGGGCTGCCGAGGCCGAGGGAGTCACTCAACTTGACTTCCTTCGCTGTTCCTTTGACGGAGCTGGAGTCGACGCCGATGGGCGCGAAAGCTCCGGGGATCCCCACCTGCATATGCGGCGCATTGAGGAAACCGTAACCCTCCGGCTGACATTTGAGCCCGCTCGGTTGATATTCCGTAAACACCAGCGACTGGTCGGAGACCACCGCCTGGGTGATATTGCGCGAGCGGTAGCGGGCAAAATTGAAATACCAGCCGCGGTTCGCCTGCACCGCGTTGTAAACGTCGGTAAACGTTTTGGCCGCGCCGGTTAAACCCTTGAGGGAAATGGTGGAGCCCGGGCTCGATTTGGAATCTATGGTGCCGTCGGTGTACACCTTGATATCAGTGGTGTTGATCATATCCGTCAGCTTAACCAGCGTGGCGCTGAGCACCCCCGCCGTATGCGGATCCTTGATGCCGTAGTAGGACTGCTGCGCCGTGGTGAAATTGTCCTCCACCACGTAAAAGCGGCCAGTGCCGGTGTACACCCAGAATTCCCCGAGGCGATCGCGCAC
Source organism: Marinagarivorans sp. UBA5870 (assembly GCA_002432555.1). The sequence goes on along the minus strand of DJFO01000103.1, from coordinate 12,343 downwards.
CGTCAGCGGCGTAGCGCTGAAAGGTTTGTTGCTGACATCAAACACCTGGCTGGGAGCGAGGGCCAAAGCGCCGGCGCTGTGACTTAAAATACCGCGAAACAATTTTCCCGTCGCGCTGGTGAGGGCGCCGGTCACAGTACCAAAATAAACGGCATCGTCTATGTAGTCGCGGGTCCAGTCGGCGGCGTGGAGGCCACCGACAAAACTGCTGGCCTCGCCGAGATCTTTCACCGCAAGGCTTTTATCGGCGAGATCAAAGATAAACAATTTCGCCGTTTTATCGCTGACGGCCGACGCCAGAGCGGCGTCGCGGGCGCCCGCCGTGGTGCCCGCCGGACCGGAACCGAAAACGAGATACCACTCGTTGATGCTCGGCGTGGCATAGGACCCAGTGAGCGGATCCGCAGCGCGCATTTTGACCAAGGTGGGCTCGGCCACCGTGTAACCGAGGTCGGGGTGAGTGATTTCCGCCAGCACCGTCGGCGCTTTTTCCGGGTTGGTAATATCGAGGATGACGTAACCGGAGCGCAGGGTAATATCGTCGCTCGTATCCCCGTCGGCGTCATCGGCGGGATCCAAGGTATATTCACCGCCGCCGAAACGCAGGCCGACCACCAAAATCGTGCCCCAGCCGCCCGGGTGGGTGGCATCGTCAGCAAATATATTCACGTCGTAACTTTTGGGAATGCCGTCCACGTAGTAGACGTGCGGATAACTGGACAAGGTCAGCCATTGCAAGTGGGGCAATACATTATAGGGAACGTAGGCCCAAAGCTCGGCACCCAGCGCGTGTTCGGTCTCGCCGGACACGCTCAAATCGTAAGTCGAGGTGGTCGAATTAAAAAAGCCTGCGTTGAACGCGTGCAACATGCCATCGTTCGCGCCCACATAAACCATTTGCCGTCGGTATTGATATTTCTGACGGAACTCGCGGTAGGTGTCGTCCCCGAACGTGAGATCGTAGCCAAAAGACGGACGGCCGACAGAGACCGGTGACGAGTGGGCAATATCGCCGAGCAGCACCGGCTCCGTCGAACCGTTGCCATCCACGTCGATGCGGCGGTTGCGATAGCCGGTGACGTCAGCGCCACGAATATAATTGACGATTTTCGTCGCATCGGCCGCGTTGGTGGATTTCAAGCCGAGCAGCCGGTAATACTCACTGGTCCCGTTGTCGGCAAACAAATCGGCGGTAAAAGCAAAACTTTCGTCCAGCGATGAATTCAGTCCTATCTGGCCGTCACCGTCGCGGTCGATGCTGGTGAGAATATAACGGCCTGTGGAGGCGTTATGGCTGTAGAGTGCGCGCTGGGTGACGTAATCGGATACCGTGCCCAACTCCTGGCGCGCGCTCCAAATCGGCTCTATATCCAACACATCAACAGGCGCCCCTATGGCCGCACCCTGACTGCCGTTGGTGCCCACCGCGTAACGCTGCACTTGGGTTTTCTGACTGACCGGATTATAGAAGACATCCACAATATTATCGGCGTTGGTAAGACGACCCTTGGGAGTCGCATTATCCTCGCGAATAAATCCGTAGCTGTCGATAAACAACGCGTTTAGGGTGCCGACCCAATCGACGGCATCCACGCCGTTCGCGGCGGCGAAACGTGGATTATACAGCGCCTGGAAAATGGCGCCCTCCCCGGTTCCCGTGTTGGTTACCACCGCGGCCGAAGTGCCCGAAGCCGTGCGATCCAAGATGGATACGAGAATATTGGTCAACTGGGTTTTCAATTGTTTCGGATTGGTGGCGAAGAAATAATTATCCGGTTGGCNNGACACCGGATGAATTATTGCGCTGGTCCCACTCCTTGGCGAGATTGGGTTTGCCATCACCGTCCACGTCCACGAAACCGCCCCATTTGGCCGCGTAATACAACGGCTGCTGTAAGAGGCCCACCGTTGAGGTATTCACGAGGGACGAACCGAGAGTAAAGATTTTGGTTTTGGCCGCGTCGTTTTCTTTGCAGGACGTGCAGCCGTAACCGTTGTAGGAATTAATGCCCGAAATCGAATGGAAACCGTCGGCGGTGGTGCCGGCCACAATAAAACCGAAACCCATATTATCCGGCGTGGAGTGGGCAAAAACGTCGGTGGTGATTTTCAATTGGGTCGCGGTAAGTTCATAGGTCAAAATGCCGGCCATGTCCTGGTCGTAGTCGCCGCCCTGCTCGCTATCTTCCCAGTTCACGTAAAACTTGCCGGTGGATTTCGTGGATGTCACCACCTGCTCCACCACTTTAAAATCCACCAGACCGCAGTTGCCGCCGACAAAGTCGTTGCGGCAAGCGGGCAGAATGGAGACCCGCGCCCCGTTGGGCGACACCAGGGAAACATTCGGCAGCGCCGGGGCCAGGGTGACGCCGTAGGTGGTCACGGTTTGTTTGTCCGTGATATCCGTGCGCAAGTCCACGGTATTGGCATGGTAGGCGATACCGGCCGCTTTATAAGTGCCGTCCAAACGCGCGGCGTCGGGGCAAGTGCCTTCAACCAAACCGAGATCGGTAACCTGCTTCGCCGTGCACAGCTGGTTTTTCTCCGCCGCGGTGATGCCGCCATTTTCGCCGATAAAATAATACTGGTTGGTGATGCCCTCGCCGTCGCCGACGGATTTGGTCAGCTGCTGAGCGGTTTTGGTGGTATTTAAATCGGTCGTGCCGCCGAGTTCGTTGCCGTCATAGGACACGGTGCTGGCGTTGAAGGCGATGACGTTTAAGCTGGCGCAGGCGGTATCCGCGGTCTGCGGATTGCTCCAACTGGTCTGGGTCGTGAGCCCCGAAATAATCGACGAATCGTCCGAATGGAAACTGCTATTGGGGGTCTTGCCTGCGTAATAGCGGTAACATTCCATGAGGATTTCCGCAAAGGGATTTCCCCAGTTGGTACAGCTGCCATTAGTAAAAGTGCTCAAGCCCCAGGCGCAGTTGTCGGTGACATTGTAGCGGCCGTCACTAAAATCGTAGTTAGCCAACCGCAAGCGATCGATAGTATTGATAATGCCGCCCGTGGCAGGCGCCGCTTTAAAAGTGCCGTCTGTGGTGGTGTTAACCTCATCAGTGATAAACCCGATATTTTTGCGCAGCACGCCGCCGGATTTATTTTTCTTGTAGGTACCGGTGATAAGTCCCCACATCACCGATTGACTGTCACCAAAACGCTGCAAAATTCCGATCGGCTTGTAATTGGCCGATGGGTACTGTTTGCAATCTTCGACACCGATCAAACTGCTGTCGCAGGCCACCACCCGCACCACGTAGTCGCCCACGGTCTCGCCGTCGGCCTGGGCCGCGCGTTCGGCGGTGGAAGGGTTGGATGAATTGGCGAGAATACCCGTGGTGACCAAGTTGTTGCCGTTGCTCGCGGCCTGCTCGCCGGAATAAAGACACTGCCACCGTTCGTTGGCGGCCCATAGGGAATAATTGCCGGCGACCACCCGCGCGAGGGGCGGTGCGGTGGAATTCTGGGAAACACCCCCGGTCGTGTGCCGAGTGGTGTTACAAATGGTGATGCCCGTGGCGGCTGTACCACTTAGACTCGTAATTAGATTCCCGAAGGGTGTCAGTCTACCGAGGTCCGCGCCGTTGTAATACTTGGCGAAGCTGTGGGCGTCATTGGGGAGAAACGCTCGCTCCAGCACCGTGGTACCGGCGGTATCCGTCGCGCGGTGGCCGCCGTACAAAACTTTACGCACCTCGTCGATGCGCGTCATGGTCGCCCAGTTCAAAAAATTCCCGCTCCAGCGATTATTAGTGGAGGTGTTGCAATATTTGTCTTGCGTCAGGGCAGTCGGGGTGAACAGTTTAGTGCTCGAGTCGTAGTAATAACACTTGTAGCTGTCGAAATAACCCACGTACTCGAAGCTGTGGTTGTAAGTGGTATCGGCTATGCCATCGCCATCGAGATCGTCAAAATCCGTGTAGGCTTTATAAAACAGTTGGTGGTCGTTGGACATAGCCAACATCACCATGGGCGTGGCACTTTCCGCGAGCAGCGGCGGCACCGCGTCGTAGTCCGTCACGGTCTGCGCGGCAGCGCCGCCGGCCAAGACAAAAAAGCCCAGCAGAGCGCCGAGCTGAACCCAGTTTTTCAAGCGGTTGTGTAGGGCAATATTCATAACCAGCACCATCGAGCCTCAGTGTCCGTTTAACACTTTATAGGTGGATTGCAGAGCGACCGACGCCCTTCCGCCGTTTCCTTCGGCCAACACGGTCACCCGAAACAGGGGTGCGCCGTTGTTGTTCTCATTGGCCAATTCCGTAAAGGGTGTGGCTTCGTCCCGCGCCACAAAACACAGAAATTCCACGATGTATTTGACATCGGTTTTCACGCTGTCGATTTTCATGGTTTTATGTCGACCGGTGGTCTGAAACACCTTCAATGTGGCGTCGCTCCAGAAATTCACACGGCGTGAGCTATCGGCGTAATCCGCCACCTGGCATTCGTATTCCGAATAACTCAGCAAATAATCGCCGTCGAAACACAGGCCGCTTTGGCAGGTTTTGTTGTAACAATCCGCGCCGCTGCAGGTGGAGAGAAGTTTCAGGCGGGACGGCGGATCGTCCGCCAGATTTTTTTCCACTACGGCGAGCGCCGCTTCCGCCGCCTCAAACGCCACACCGCGATCGCGCATACTGGCCGCGAGTTTTAAATCGGTGTTGGAAGATTGCATGCTGGTGACACCGAGCAGCGTAACCACCGCGAGTATGATCAGGCTGACGATCAAAGCCGTGCCGGCCTGACGTGTCGGCCGCTGCTGGGAAAAATGCTGAAGCCGCATAACTCACCCTCGGTTGCGGATGCGGACCGTGGAATTCACCACTTGCCGCATGAATCGGTCGTTGTAGGTTGAGCCGGCCAGGGTGCGACTTTCCGCGGCGGGCATCACCGGCGCCTGGGAGCGAAAAACCAGGCTGATCTTGACGCTGATGGCCTGATCCCACTCGTCCTCGGAAATCGTGCCGTTGTTGTTCAAATCCATCTCGTCGGCCTTTCGCGATTGATCCACATCACCGTCGCCGTTGGAGTCCACGCCGTAGAGAATTTCCATGTCCTCGACCCCGAGGGCAATTTCCTCGGAACTGGTGCTCGGCGCGCCCTTGGCATTAAAAACTTGCCGGCGCAGGGCGGGCATGCCGGGCATCGCATCCGACTCGCCTATGTAATAGGCATGGGCAACAAACTCCATGACTTTGGAGCCCGGCCCATAAGAGCCGGTCGCCGTGCCGTAACCGCCGCAGGAAACCGCCTTGCAGGAGGCGTCACAGGAAAAATTGCCCTTGATGATCTTGGTGCAGTTCTGCGTGCCGCTGCCGGTGTTGTGAGTAATGTGGTTGGCCGGCAGGCCGTTCGGGCCGCTCACCTGGAAGAGGCCGACGTTGCGGCAAGTCGCATCGGCAATCATCAGGGTGCTGCCGTTGGGGTAACTGTGTTTGTCCCACAAGTGCACGGTCGCGGCCGCGGCCACGTGTTTGCTGACGTCCATCTCGCCGGAATCCGCGGCGCGGCGAATCAATATGGCATCAGTGCCGCTGGTGGCGAGGGCTTTAAAGTCCGCGGGGAAACCGGTAGTGCCCGCGCCGCCTTCAAAACCTTTTAACCCGTGCAGCGATATATATCCGCCGGCGTCGTTTTGAATCGAGTTGGCCAGTTGCACCGAATTTTGCGCGGCGCACCCGAGATATCCGGCCATGCGAATATCTTTGCTAAGAAGGTCCAATGCAAAACGCGCATTGGTTTGGATAAAGCTCACTTCGTCCTGGTCGAGAAAACTGCGTTTGCTGGACACCACCACCTGGATCGAACCGGCGATGACCGCCATCCCGATCAGCAGCGATACCAGCAATTCAACGACCGATAGACCGCGTTGTTGAAGGGGTGAATGGTTCCCGCAGGATCGAGTGCGCATGTCAAATCTCCGTCATCAGCACGTATTCGCTCAATTCCGTACCGCCGTCGCTATCCGGCGAGCTGCGGCTATCGTCGAACTGCACGGTGATCGCGTAAAAATCACCGACGCGGGCGACCGACGACTTGCCGGACACCAGAGTGTTTGCAATATTGCTGCGCCACTGGTTTAAATTGTAGTCACGCAATTCCGCCGGCGTGCAGGTCACGCCTTTCGCACCGCAATCCTGAGCAATGTCCGGCGCTTTTTCGTCGAGAGCGATCAGATAGGTGTTGGCGATACCGGAATTGGAGCGCATGCCTTCCAGAATTTCATTGGCCAGAAATACGGCCTGAGCGTAGTAGTAGGCGCTCTGGTTGAACTGCATGGATTTCACCTGCATCGACAGCACGCCGAGCATGCCGATCGCGAGGACGAACAATGCCACCACCACTTCGATCAGTGATGAACCGGACTGGTTATAACGAGCACGATATTGCATATATCACCTTCGGCCATTACACAGAGTGGCAATCGCGGGGCTTGGAAACGTTGGTTGCATGGAAACGGGAATCCGCTTTCTGGTCTGCGGCGCTGTGTTTGCCGAGGTGGACGCGACCCGTGCGCTCAACCGTCACCGCATCCAGGGCGGCTTCACCGGGCAGGCACATGACGGCGACCATCCGCTGGGCAGCGGCGTTGAACCCGCGCGCATCAAATCGGATGTCGCTGACGGTGGTGGAACTTTCATCCAACACAGCCAAGCTGTAGTCGGTGGCGGTATTGGTTATGTGTTCAATGACAGCTTCGGCCGGCACACGGTCGCCGGGGAGTTTGCGCTCGGTGCCCTGATAGACCAGCCAACCTTGTGTCCAAGCGTCTGCTGAACAGGTGGCGCCGTCGGCGCTTGCACAGATGTAAACGGTTTTGCCCTGGCTGACGGCGCGCTCGCGCGCTTGTGCCAGACTCTCGGCGAGACGGTGTTGCACACCGGTAGCGGCGTAATCTTGTTGGTAATCTTCGATGAGCGGCAGCCCCATAACCGCCAGTACGGCGCTCACTGCCACCACGGCGACTAATTCCAACATGGTGAAACCGTGCTGCTTGGATACTCGACTGCTCATGGGTCTACTCTCGCTCGGGTGGTTAATGGGATCGGCGAACTTTTGCTATAAAAGGGTGCCTGCCAAATAACACTAGAGGAGCGATCCTGGCCCTTCCACGCCACTAGACCAGCGGGCGCGACCGCCGACAAGCGCGATAAGAAGGAGTTTCCGTAATAGCGAGCAAGAATAAGACGAGTTTCCATAGACTGGATTTGAAGGTCTTAGATAAAGGGCGCGGCCTTTCGGAAACTGCCATAACAAATGGAATTAAGCGCTGATTTGAAAGGATTTTTATTAAGCTCACACTCGAGTGCGATCCGCTTCACACGGGCGGACGGATGCGGTTGACCCTCACTGGGCCTCGCCGCGGAATGGCGGAGCGACTCTCCAGGCCTCGTCGTCCCCGCGCAGGCGGGGATCCAGGAGAATCTGGCAGCGTTCCCCTGGGTCGGGCCGCGTAGGTTCCCGCCTGCGCGGGAATGACGGAGCTTTGCATTAAGCACCTGCTGGGTTCCCGCCTGGGCGGGAAATGACGGAGCTTTGCGCAGGGCTCTTAGCGGATGACGGAGCTTTGCATTGAGCTCTAACATCACAATTGCGCCGCACACACCCGCGCGCGACCGGCTTTTTTCGCTTCGTAAAGTAGCCGGTCGGCCGCTTCGAGAAAGCGGTCGGGGCCGCAGCCGCGTTCGGGCACGGCGCTCACCGCCCCAGCGCTGATGGTCACAAGTCCCGCCGCTGAATCTCGATGCTCCAGCGCGAGCTCGCGCACCTGATCGACCATGCGCTGCGCCAGGTGCGCGCCGCCGGCGACGTCCGTGCGCGGTGCCAAGGCGATAAACTCTTCTCCGCCGTAGCGGGCCACCAGATCATAGGGTCGCGCGAGCACGCCTCGAAGCGCGCCGGCGACCTGGCGCAGCGCCTGGTCGCCGGCAAAGTGCCCGTAGTGGTCGTTGTACTGTTTGAAAAAATCCACGTCGAGCAATATGACGGTCAAGGGCACCCTGTCCCGGGCGGATTGAAGAAGTGCGACCGCAAGGGATTCGTCGAACAGGCGTCGGTTGGCTATGCCGGTGAGGCCGTCGAGCAGGGCCGAGGAACGCAGGCTGTCCGCCTGCTGTTTGGTCAGCAGGTGGTTTTTTACCCGTGCCCGAGTGATAACCGGATTGATCGGCTTGCGGATAAAATCCGCCGCGCCCACGAGAAACCCATTCGCTTCCTCCCGCTCGTCGTAATGCGACGTAACAAATACCACCGGGATATTGGCCAACAAAGGATCGGCTTTTATTTGTCGACAAACCTCGAAGCCGTCCATTTCCGGCATGGCGATGTCCAGCAACAGCAAATCCGGCAGCAGCCCGCGGCACTTGGCCAAGGCTTCAGCCCCGCTCGTCGCCATAAAAACCTCAAACTGATCACGGAACAGCTCATGCAGTATGCGGATATTGAGCGGTTGGTCGTCTACCACGAGCATTTTCGGAAGCGCCGCCGTTACCCGCGGATTCATGCAGCCGTTTCCCGCAGCAATAACTCCAGGGTTGCCGTGGCGCCCTGAAAATCAAGGTTGTTCACCTGATCCGCCAAAGTCGCGACCGCGCGGTTCGCGGGGAAGCGGGCCGCCAGGGCGTCCACCACCTCGATCACCTGCAGATTGCCGGCCTCGAGCAAACCGCGCACAGGTTGCAGCGCCCGCACCAGCTCCGCCTGTTCCGGCGGTCGACCGGGCGACGCGGCCGCGGGCTCAAGCAAGCTTGCCACCTGAGCCTCCAGCTCGATCGCGCTCCGTTCCGTTAACTCGCGCAGTTGCGTGAGGGCTGCTGCGGGCAACAGCACCTCCAGGACCGGGCTCTCCGCGTCCTTTACGCGGCTCTCGAGCTCGGCGGCGCGCTGCGCCAGACCGCACGCACCGAGGGTCGCGGCCACTCCCTTCAGCGAGTGGAGCGCTAAGGTGGCATCCGGCGCGCTGCCGCGCTCCCGGTGGCGCTCGAGATCATCGAGCAGCCGCCGGGCTTCCGGCTCAAAGTTGCCCGCCATGCGATGCAGGAGACTCTTATTGCCGCCGAAGCGCTTCAGTACGTCCGCGAGATCTTCAACCATAGATTCACCTGCTTCAGCTTGGGGGATAGCGGAGGCGTCGCCTCCCGAGGGCGCAGCCGTCAGGGCTATGAGCGCCGGGACCAGTTGTTCCATATCGATCGGTTTGCTCAGATGGCCGTCCATGCCGGCGGCGAGGCACGCCTCTCGGTCCGAGACCGCCGCGTTCGCCGTCATGGCGAGAATGGGCAGGGACCGCCAGCGGCCGTCGGCACGAATTCGCCGGGTCGCTTCCAGGCCGTCCATNNCTGCACGTCCATCAGCACCGCGTCATAGGTGGTGGTAGCCACTTTGGCGAGCGCTTCGACGCCCCCCTCCGCCAGATCCACCCGGGCGCCGGCACTGCGTAAAAGTTCATCCGCGACCTGGCGGTTGAGAGCGTTGTCCTCCACCACCAGCAGGTGCATGCCCGCCAGTGGCAGCTCATCCGCCGGCTGTCCGACGCGGCCAATCGCCTGTGATTCCGGCGCAACCCGTTGCTCCAGGTGCAGTACTCGCGCCGCGCTCTCGAACAATTGATGCGGTGTCACCGGCTTGGTGAGCAGATCCTGGAAGACCGGCGACTGGCGCCGCATTGGATCCGCGCGAGCCTCCCGACCGAACGCGGTGACCATAATGATGGGCACCCGCCCGCCGGTGGCGTCGCGCAGTTTTTCCGCGGTCGCCAGACCATCGAGTTCGGGCATGCGCCAGTCCATGAACACCAGATCGAAAGCGTCTGTCTCGGCCCGGACCATCTCCAAAGCAACGTAACCGTTGACGGCCACTTCCGCCTGCCAACCGAGGGCGCTGACGGCCCGCGCCAGTATTTCGGCCGCCGAGGGGTTGTCATCCACCACCAGCACTCGCAGCTGTCCCGGCACCTCGCCGGGTTCGATCAATCTGGCAGCGGTCGCCCGCCGGCATTTGATGACGAACCAGAAGCGGCTGCCCACCCCCAGCTGACTCTCCACCCGCAATTCCCCACCCATGAGANNATGGAGCTCCGCGATGCGGCGGCAGATGGCGAGGCCGAGGCCGGTTCCGCCAAAGCGCCGACTGGTCGACGCCTCCGCCTGGACAAAACCGTCGAAGATCCGCTCTATCTGGTCGGCCGCTATGCCTATGCCGGTATCGGTGACCGAAATTCGGATCAACACGCCGTCGGCCTCTTCCGCCAGGAGCTTCACCGCGACCACCACGTGTCCGCGCGGCGTGAATTTGAGCGCGTTGCCCGCGAGATTGATCAGGATCTGCTTCAGCCGCAGACTGTCGCCGACCAGCGCGCCGGGAAGCTGCGCATCCACGTCGAACAGCAGCTCTATCTCCTTTTCCTTGTGGGTACCGGAGAGCACCGCGGCCAGGTCGCGCAGCAGGGTCTCCATATCAAATGGGTGTAAGTCCAGCTCGAGTTTGCCGGAATCGATTTTGGAAAAGTCGAGAATGTCGTTGAGCAATCCCAACAGGGACTTGGCCGCCGAGTGCGCCTTGGCCACGTAATCGCGCTGACGCAGGTTGAGGTCGGTCTGGCCGACAAGCTGCAACATGCCGAGCACCGCGTTCATAGGCGTGCGGATCTCGTGGCTCATGTTGGCGAGAAACGCCGATTTTGCCTGGTTGGCCGCGAAGGCGCGGTCCTTTTCCTGTTGAATTAAGGCTTCGTGCTCCCGCTGTGAAGTGATGTCGATGTTGATGCCGGTCACCCGGCCCACTTTCCCGTCGACGCTCCACTCGACCAAAGCTCCCGCCTGGATATAGCGAATCTTGCCGCTGGGCAGCAACAGGCGGAACACCTGGTCGAAGGTCGCTTTGCCTTCCACCGCCGCGCGAACCCGCTCGGCCGCCGCTTCCGCGTCTTCCGGGTGCAGGCGCGCGTACCAATGTTCAAACGCCGGCCCTTGGTCGCGCAGCGACAGGGGCAGTTCGTAGAGCTCAAACATGCGGTCGTTCCAGTGCATCAGGTTCTCGGACGGAATCCAGGTCCAAACCCCGAGCTGGGCGACTTCGGTGGCGATACTCAGCTGCGTGGTGAGCTCGGTGAGTCTCTCCTTGTTGCGCAACTCTTCCGTAATATCCATGGCAACGCCGAGATAACCCTGCACGACGCCCTCGGAATCGCGCATGGCGGTAGCCGCCAGGGAAACCAGCACGCGGGTGCCGTCCCGCCGGACGTAGGTCCAGTGGCGGATTTCCGACCCCTGCAGCTCTGGGAGGTGAGTCAGCACGCGAAACCCGGTGATCCGCTCGCTAAACAGTCGGCTGAGTTCGCGCCCGCGCTCTTCCACTTCCTCGGCCACGTGGAAGACCAGCGGCGTCGCCTGACCGATCAGGTCCGCCGCGGCGTACCCAAGCATGCGCTCGGCGCCGGTGTTAAAGATCGTAATGACGCCCGCCAGGTCGGTGGCGACTATGGCAACTTCAGACGCCGCGCTGAGAACGTTGCCAAGAAGCTGCGTCACCTGGTCGTGTTTGGCCTGCACGATTTTGCGCTCGGTGATATCCGCCCGCAGCGCCACGTAGCGCTCGATGCGCCCATCGGCGTCAAAAAAAGGCGCAATGACCGTATCAAACCAGCGGAGCCCGCCGGCTTTGGTGCGAATGCAAACGTCGCCCCGCCACGACTGCCCCGAGGCGACGGTCAACCAGAGATTGCGCCAGAACTCCCGGGTGTGGACGTCGGCGCGCAACAGGCGGTGGTTCTGGCCGAGCAATTCCTCCCGGGCATAGCCGGTAGCGCGACAGAAGTTGTCGTTGACGTCGATGATATTGCCGCGAACATCGGTCACGGAATAAAAGGTTTGGGTGTGCAGCGTGCTGAGCAGCGCCTGATTTTCCCGCAGGACTTCCGCCAGCCGCAGGCGCGCCAGGTTAACTTCCGTTACGTCGTGGGCGATAACATACATACCGCAGACTTCACCGGCCTGCACGTCGGGCAGGTAGTGCACGATGATGTGCCTTTCACCATTGCCGGCGATGGGCGGCAATACGCGTTCGAAGTGCTGGTACTTGCCGGCCATGGCCTCCTGCACCGCGGGCAGCATGGCCCGGAACTGCTC
>DJFO01000103.1:0-174 GCA_002432555.1 Marinagarivorans sp. UBA5870 | reverse complement strand
AGGTTGCGGTCCCAGTACCCGATCAGCATAGGCACACCGTCGAGAATTTTGGTCAGGCTGCGATGGGCTTCGTCCAGCTCACTGGTGCGCTCGGCGATTTGCGCTTTAAGGCTGCGATTGAGGCTCATGATTTCCGCTGCCGCGGCTTTTTGCCCGCTTATGTCGCGCACCGTC
>DJFO01000403.1:4955-5739 GCA_002432555.1 Marinagarivorans sp. UBA5870 | reverse complement strand
CATCTGGGCGGGCTCGGGTCGCATATCGCCAACCACGCCTCCTTCGATCCGCGCAATTACGGCTATAAAAAATTGAGTGATTTATTAAAAGCGATCGACTTATTCGAGACAAAAAAGGCCGGTAACGCGCTTTTTGTCAGGGACCGTAAGAAAGCAAAAACCTGAACCTTGGCGCGGCCGCAGTGGTGATAAAAACGCAGGCGGCGCTGACGAGGCTTTGACACCATTGCGTCTCCGCGGGCCGGACCTTTCCCGTGGGGCCGACCGAAGACTGCTCGTTATAGAGGGGCGGTGGAGGCAGAACATGATCCGGTCCTGTGTTTATTGTGGTACCCAAAATCGCATTCCTCCGCGACATCTGGCCGATCGCGGACGCTGTGGACAGTGCAAACAGATCCTTGAGCCACTGGCCGAGCCGCTGGATGTGGACACTTCTCAGTTTGCTGCAATTATTGGGGAAGCGCGCGTCCCCGTGCTTGTGGATTTTTGGGCGAGCTGGTGCGGCCCGTGCATCGAGNNGGGCCGCGCCCGAGGTCGCCAAAACTGCCCGGGCGCTTGCCGGCCGAGCGCTGGTGCTCAAGGTGAATACGGAAACCGAGCAGACACTGGCCGCCCAATACAATATCCGCAGCATTCCCAACTTCGCCGTGTTTGTCGACGGTGAGCTGCGGTGGCAGCAGGCGGGATTGTTGAATCAATCTCAGTTGGAGCAAATTTTGGGGCGCTGGGTCGTTTCTCCTTAGGTGAGGGGCAGGGACAGGGCAGGGAGAGAGCGCCAGAGGGG
>DJFO01000403.1:0-4946 GCA_002432555.1 Marinagarivorans sp. UBA5870 | reverse complement strand
CAAGCGCAGTTTACAAGTCGTAAATGAGCGTTGGGAGCGCGTTTTTGACGCAGTATCGACGAGCGCAGCAGTTATGAAACAGCCTCTAGTGTAGTATTCGATCTTCACCCTACTCTGCAGGGCCTTTATGCCTCTTTCCATCCAACGGGCCCGCTCGAGTGCGATTATCCTGCTGCTGGTCGCGACCGGTTGTTCCTATTGGCCTGCGTCGGAGCGGCATCCGGCGGATCAACCCGGGCCGCGCGAATATTTACCGCGGCCGGCACCGACGCCGAATTATTTCACGGACGTAAAGCCGGTGATCGAGCGCCGGTGCACTGTGTGTCACAGCTGTTACGATTCACCCTGCCAATTAAAATTGGATTCCTACCAGGGCCTGCTGCGCGGCGCCAACAAGGAACCGGTCTACAATGGCACACGGTTGCTGGGCGCGCTCCCGACGCGCCTGTTCGAGGACGCGCAGACCACCGGTCAATGGCGGGCGAAAGAATTTTTTCCGGTTCTGAACGAAGGCGCACCGGCGCCGGCGCCCAATCTCGAGCAGAGCCCGCTGGCACAGCTTCTGCTGCTCAAACGCGAACACCCTTTGCCACCGCAAACGATACTGCCCGAGAGCTTCGATTTGGGATTGAACCGCGCGCAGGTGTGCCCGCGCGCGGATGAAATGGCGCAATTCCGCCGGGAGCAACCTCTGTGGGGCATGCCTTACGGACTGCCGGGGTTGTCACCGGACGAACACGAACTCTTGCTCGAGTGGTTGCAGCGCGGCGCCGAACCGGGAAAACCGCCCGCGCTGTCGCAGGCGGTTTTGACTCAGGTCGCCCAGTGGGAGGAATTTTTGAATGGTTCAAGTCCCAAGGCGCAGTTGGTCAACCGCTACATCTATGAACATTTATTTTTGGCGAACCTTCATTTCTCCAGCGCACCGAATATCCGTTTTCGCTTGGTGCGCTCCAGCACGCCGCCGGGGCAACCTCTACAGCGCATCAGCACGGCGCGGCCGTTCGACGACCCGGGCGTGCCGCGGGTTTATTACCGCCTGTGGCACGACCCGAGCACTGTCGTCAGTAAAACGCACTTGCCCTACGCGCTGACGGAAGAACGCTGGTCCAATTGGCAGCGCTGGTTTTATCAGACGGCGTACCGGGTCGACCAATTGCCGTCTTACGACCCGGCCACCGCGGCCAACCCCTTTGTGACTTTTGCGCAGTTGCCGGCGGATTCCCGTTACCGATTTATGCTGGACGAAGCGCAATTCACCATCATGAATTTTATCAAGGGCCCCGTGTGCCGCGGCAATATTGCCTTGAATGTCATTCAGGATCATTTCTGGGTCTTTTTTCTCGCGCCGCAAAAAGATATTGCCGAGTATGAAGAAAAGCTCTTTCGTCGCACCGAAAACTTTTTAAGTCTACCCGCGGCCAAGGCCAATACCTACTGGGCGGTGAGCAGTTGGCTGGAATACGCCGACATGCAGCAGGAGTATCTCAAGGCAAAGGCGGAGGCCGTATCGCGGTATACCCACCAGCAAGCACCGCTCAATATGCAACTGATCTGGGACGGCGAAGGGCGCAACAAGAATGCCGCGCTAACGATTTTTCGCCACAGCGATAGCGCCAGCGTGCACCAGGGAATGATTGGCCAANNTGGGGCAACAACCGAAGACCGCCTGGGTGATCGGCTATCCGCTATTGGAACGAATCCATTATTTGCTGGTGGCGGGATTCGATGTTTACGGCAATGTATCCCATCAGCTGCTGACGCGCATGTATATGGATTTTCTGCGCATGGAAGGGGAGCTAAATTTTGTCGGTTTTCTGCCTCAGCCCACACGGCGTGCAGTCATAGCGGGCTGGTATCTGGATGCCGAGCGGGTGCAGGAGAAATACCTGGATGCCTACCTCGACCAACTGATGGTGAAATCCGATCTTGAGTACACCAGCGCTGACCCCCCGACCGAATTGCTGCAGCGGCTGCGGCAGCACCTTGGGCCTATTGCCGCGTCGCCATATGATTCGACCGCGTTGCGTTATGAGAATTTATTCGCGCTGCACGGATTGCAGGGTTCGGCGATCCGATTTCTTCCGCAGGTAACCCTCATAGAGGTGCCGGGCGAGGGTGTGTATACCCTGCTGCGCAATAATGAATACACCAATTTATCTTCCCTGTTTGGCGAAACATTGCGCCATCGCCCACAGCAGGACACCACCACCCTCGGGCGCGGTGTGATCGGCGCCTACCCGAACAGTTTTATGCGGGTCGAGCGGCAGGATCTGGCGGATTTCGTCCAGCGCATGCACGCTCTGCGCAGCGAGCAGGATTACCAGCGACTGCGGGATATTTACGGCGTGCGCCGCACCGACCCCACTTTTTGGGACTTCAGCGATCGTCTGCACAACTATTATAAAAAACAGGTTCCACTGGAAGCCGGAATGCTCGACTACAACCGTTTGGAAAACCGCTGATGGGAAACAATTTATGCTCAAGATATTGACTCACCATATGCTGTGTTATTTTTTACTGGCCTGCGCCGGCTCCGTCCAGGCGCAGCGCCTGGAGACCACCGCTCAATTGCCCGACGATCAGATTATTTGGCCGCTGCCCAAAATCGAGCTGGGAAACAAGACGGTGGTGGTGCAGGGCTTCTGGGTCAGCACGCGGGAAGTGCTGCGGGTGAAACAGGGCGATTGGGAGTCGATCTACCGATTGTACGATTACCGGGTGACAGCCGTGACCCAGGGCAGGTTTGCGCCGCAACATTTGATCTTTTTGTTAAAAGATCGCGAGCCAACGCCGGAGTCGGGCATCTTTCTCAAACGCGTGCCGGTTCCCTTTAAGCTGGGCGCGATGCAATTTATTGTGGAGCCGACTGACGGGCGGGCTAATTATTACCAAATCATCGCCTACCAATGAATTTCGATCCGCAGCCTATGACCCATCCTCTTTCCATCGACAACAGCGGCATTGCACCGCCCAGTAACTGCTCGCGCAATTGCCACCTGCGGGAGCTGCTCAGCCGTCGCGTTTTTCTCGGCGGCGGACTCGGTCTCGCCGCGGCGGCTTTTTTGCCCGGCTGCGCCCATGCACCGGCGGCAGCGGCGGCTCCGTTGCTCGGTTTTACCCCGATTGCTGCAAATCGTGCCGACACGGTAACAGTACCGCCGGGCTATAACGCCACCCCTTTTGTTCCCTGGGGTACGCCGATTCGCCGCGGCGCACCGGCGTATCGGCCGGATGCGGGCAATACGGGCGCGGAGCAGGAATGGCAGGTGGGCAGCCACCACGACGGCCTACATTTTTTTCCCATGAATGCGAAATTCGGCGGGCGTTACGCCACCGAGGGGCTACTGGTGATGAACCACGAGTACGTGGAGCCAGCGCTTTTGCACGCAGGTGGCCCGCGGGTCGGCGCTGCGCGCCCGGTGGATCAGGTGCGTAAAGAAATGGCGGCACACGGTGTTAGCGTGCTGCATATTCGGCAGACGTCCACCCAGTGGGAGCTGGTGGTAGACAGCCCGTACAATCGACGCATCACGGCTATGACTCCGATGGAGCTGCGCGGGCCGGTGCGCGGCCACGCGAAAGTGCGCACGCACTACAGCCCTGCAGGTGAAGCCTGTCGCGGCACCTTCAACAATTGCGCCCACGGAGTTACGCCCTGGCACACTTATTTGGCGGCGGAAGAAAATTGGGCTGGTTATTTTCTCAATCGCGACCTCGAGGTTCCCCGCGAACACGCCCGCTATGGCGTGAGCACCTTGGCGAGTCGTTACCGGTGGGATTCCGCCGACGCTGCCGATGGGCAGTATCAGCGGTTTGACGCCTCGCGCCGCGGCACAACGGCGGTCGACGATTACCGCAATGAACCGAATCATTTTGGCTGGTTGGTGGAGATCGATCCCTTTGCTCCGGAGAGTGTGCCGCAGAAGCGCACCGCCCTCGGCCGCCTGGCGCGCGAGGGCGTGGTGTTTGCGCCAGTGGTCGAAGGTCGGCCGCTGGTGTGTTATTCGGGCGATGACACTAAAAACGAATATCTCTATAAATTTGTTTCCGCAGAACTCTATCGCAAAGCCAGCGCAAGTGGGCATTTGCTCGACCGCGGGATTTTGTACGCGGCGCGCTTCAATGAAGATGGCTCGGGCGAGTGGCTGCCGTTGGATCTCACCGATCCGGAATTTCGCAATAAATGCGCGGCCGTCGGGGTGGCGTTCAGCGATCAGGCGGATCTGTTGCTCAACACTCGGCTGGCAGCCGATATTGCGGGTGCCACCAAAATGGATCGACCCGAATGGGGCGCCGTAGACCCGGGCACCGGCGAGGTTTATTTCACCCTGACGAATAATACCGACCGAGCGCCGAACGGAGTCGACGCCGCCAACCCGCGCGGGCCAAACGCCCACGGCCATATTATCCGCTGGCGGGCGCGGGGGAGCGACCACGCGGATACGCGCTTCACTTGGGATATTTTTCTGCTCGCCGGCCCGCAGAGCGCGACCGACGCTGCGGNNCCGATGGTGCGGCAGCCGATGGTGAAAGTGCTGAGTTGGCAAGCCCGGACGGATTGGTCTTCGATGCTCGCGGCGTGCTATGGATTCAGACGGATATGGCCGGTGCGCAACTGGCGGCGGGGCCATTTGGCAATAATCAGATGTTCGCGGCGGATCCTGTCACGCGCGAAATTCGCCGGTTCCTCGTCGGCCCGGTCGGGTGTGAAATCACCGGCGTCGCCATGACGCCCGATATGCGCACATTCTTTGTCAATATTCAGCACCCGGGCGAGGGATCTGCGCCGGATCATTTTACNNAGGCGGCAAAAGAGGCCGCATAAAAACAACTGGGCGAATGTCGAGGCAATTCTTATGACCGACGATGAAGAGGCAATTCGAAGTTTGGTCACCACCTGGATGGCCGCTACCAAGGCGGGTGATACGCAAACGGTGCTGTCC
>DJFO01000152.1:13300-26090 GCA_002432555.1 Marinagarivorans sp. UBA5870 | reverse complement strand
CGAACTCGGCGAAATCGAAGCGGCGCTGCGGCAGTTAACCGGGTGCGATCTGGTCGTTGCCTTGGCGGTGACCCAGCCAGACGGCGACCGGCAACTGCGCGCCTTTGTGGAAACTTCGGCCGATCTTCCGCCCGATCAGCTGCTGAACGAACTGAGCCGTCTCCTGCCGAGTTACATGCTGCCGGCGAACATTTTGGTGCTCGAGCGTTTCCCTTTGACAGCCAACGGTAAAGTGGACAAAACCGCGCTGGCCGCAACCGTGCCGCGCCGCCTACGCGGTCCCTTCCAGATGCCCCAGACTCAAGTGCAGAAAAATCTCGCGCAATTGTGGAGCGAGCTCCTCGGCGTGGATCCCGTCGGACTGAACGACAACTTTTTTGCCCTGGGGGGCCATTCACTGCTGGTGGTCCGCCTGACGCACGCGATCAAAATCAAATTTCAGGTGGACATAGCGGTGGCGTTGGTTTTTCAAAATCCGACCCTCGGATTACTCGCGTCGCAGATCGAGACGCAAGGCGCGCCCGAATTTCTGCTACCGTTGAAAAGCGGCGCCTCCGATAAACCCGCGTTATTCTGCCTGCATCAGCCATCGGGGGAAGTGCATCATTACCANNGACCAAAGCGTCTACGGCATCAGCCTGCCGATTGGGCGCACCAGCGATAATTCCAGCCTATCGCAACTGGCGGCGGATTATTGTCGGGCGGTGCGCCGAGTGCAGCCCACTGGGCCCTATTATTTGTGCGGCTGGTCCCAAGGTGGGCTAATCGCTCTGACCATGGCGGCGGAATTGGAGCGGACGGGCGCATCGGTTGCCTTTCTCGGTATTATCGACAGCACATTCAATCACAACGACGCGCCCCTTCCGCTGGAGCGCCTGCGGTCTCTCTACCGCGATGAGCTGTCGGAAGAGAGCCGCCTGCGATTGACTCACGATTTGGTCAAAGAATGGCAGCAAGCAGAAAATGACCTGGCGGGATTCGGCCGCTATGAGCAGTGGCGCTGGCTGTTGGAGGATTGGACCGCGCAGCAACGCCTGCAGTTGACCGCGCCACCGGAGGTAGTGACTTTCGCCCTCGCCGCTATGCGCAACGCCCGCCAGTGGCTGCGAGAATTCGCGGCCCCGGTCGACTTGTCAGTGGGTATCAGCGGGTGGTGGGCAACGGCAACCCTCGCACAGGATCCGAATCTGCTCTCCACTTGGACCGGCCTTTATGGGCGCCAGCTGAGCTGGCAATCCGTGGAGGGCGACCACGACAGCATTTTGCGGGAGCCGCGTTTCCACCGCCAATTTGCCACGGCCCTCGAACAGGCCCATTCGGCCGCGTGGGGGCAGCCATGAAGCTGGTCCGTTATTTGTTTTTGCAAAGCTGGCGCTTGGTGGCGTTCGCCATAGTGACAGGCGCCGTGAGCGGGCTCGCCAGCGCCGGTTTGGTGGCTGTTATCAACCGAGGACTGACGGAGCCCGAGCGCTTTGTCACCCTCGGTTGGATGTTCTTCGGCCTGTGTGCGGTGTTGTTGTTCAGCAAATTGTGCTCGGAAATTTCTCTGTTGCATCTTACTCAAAAGGCGATTTTTCAACTGCGCCTCGACCTGAGTCGACGATTGCTCGCGACGCCCTACAAACGTCTCCAGGAATTGGGCAAACACCGGCTGCTGGTGATTTTGGCGGACGACGTCCACACCTTTACGAATGCCTTTGAGTGGGTGCCGGTGCTCTTTATCAACAGCGTGGTGCTGGTGGCGTGTCTGGGATATTTGGCTTGGTTGTCTTTTAAATTATTGCTGATATTGGGCGCGGCACTGCTGTTGGGAATTGTGGGATTTCACTTTGCCGAAAGACGTCCCCTGGCGCACCTCGCCAAAGTGCGTGAGCTGAAAGACAACCTCTATCTGCGCTTTCGCGATCTGATCGAAGGCAGCCGGGAATTACAGTTGAACCGCGCTCGGGGCAGCGCCTTTGTGCAGGACCTGATCGCGCCGGCCGCGGCCCAATACAAAGAGTGGTTTACCCGCGGCATGGCCGGCTACAGCCTCGTCGCGAGCGTGGGCGTGTTGATCTTTTATCTGAATATAGGCGTATTACTGTTTCTGATTCCGCATTTTTTTCGCCAGCCGGCGGAAGTCCTCTCCGGCTTTACCGTCACGCTTTTGTATTTGATCCGACCAATCACGGAGGTCTTGATCGCCCTGCCGGGGCTGCGCCAAGCGGACATAGCCCTGAATAAAATCGAACAACTCGATCAGGAACTGGCTGCGACCGCGGTGTTACCTGCCGGGCCTAACCCTTTTGTTTCCACCACACCGTTATCGATTC
Organism: Marinagarivorans sp. UBA5870; assembly: GCA_002432555.1. The sequence continues at coordinate 23,775 of DJFO01000152.1, read as the reverse complement.
AGCTGCGCGGCGTGTGCCATCAGTACCCGCGGGAAGGCGACGACAGTCGCTTTTTACTCGGGCCCATCGATCTCACCCTAAAACAAGGGGAGCTAATTTTCCTCGTCGGCGGCAATGGCAGCGGCAAGACGACCCTGGCCAATNNCAATATTTTTCTGCCGTATTCGCGGATTTTCATTTATTTGAGGAACTGCTCGGGGTCGAGCATCCGGATTTGCGCGAGCGGGCACAACACTATATTCAGGCGCTGGGAATGCAACACAAGGTGCGGCTGGAGGGCGGGAAATTCTCGACTGTCAATCTGTCCACCGGGCAACGCAAACGCCTCGCCCTGGTTGCCTCCTATTTGGAAGACCGGCCGGTGTATCTGTTTGACGAATGGGCGGCGGATCAAGATCCGGTATTCAAAAGGATTTTTTATACTTCACTGCTACCGGAACTCAAAGCGCGCGGAAAAACCGTAATCGTGATCAGTCACGACGACGCTTACTTTTATTGTGCCGATCGGGTATTAAAACTGCAGGACGGCAGACTCCTGTCGGATGACGGGCACGTCCTCGCCCAAGCCGGCGCTGTGACACGCCTGTGAAACAGGCGGGTTGGATTGCCACCCAAGCGGCCGCCGGCGCGCACGTCCGTTTATTCTGCTTTCCATTTGCCGGAGGCGGTGCGGCCGCTTTCGCCAATTGGCAGGACGGACTCGCTCCGCACATTCAAGTTAACGCTCTGCAGCCACCTGGGCGCGGTGCGCGCTTCGGCGAGACGCCCTATCGCGAGTGGCGCCCGCTGATCGATGAGTTGGTCGAGGCACTGCGTGCGTGGGTGGATTTACCCTACGCTTTTTTCGGCCACAGTCTCGGCGGACTCGTTGCGTTCGAGCTTGCCCACGCCTGCGCGCACGCAGGCCTGCCCGCCCCCTGCCACCTGTTTATCTCCGCGACCAACGCGCCGGGCACTAAGCCTGAGCGGCCGGATATTACCTTGATGGATGACCGTGCGCTGATCGCACGGCTGCGCACTTACAGCGGCACGCCGCCGGAAATATTGGGAAATGAGGCGCTGATGGAATTGTTGCTGCCGGCTATTAGGGCCGATCTCACCCTCCTGCAAAACGACAAGTATCAGCGACGCCCTGCCCTGTCCGCACCTGTCACGCTCCTGGCGGGACGCGATGATCCGCACCTGGTGCATGACGATTTGCTCCACTGGCGGCGCGAAACAACCGCCGAGTTTCGCCAGGAATATTTCCCGGGAAACCACTTTTACCTTCAGCCGGAGCTTGCGGCGGTATGCCGTCTACTGCGGGAGTCCTTGCGGCCATTCACCTCCCTCACGACAAACGACCGGTGAGCGAAAAGTTTTGCCGGACCATGCCGCGGCGAACTAATCGGAACCAGACTCGGCCCGCAACTCCGTCAAATAACGCACCTGCTCTGCCAAGGGTTGTTGACGCAGCTTTGGACAGGCCTCGCACCATATGGCCGCTTCGCCCGGGTCGCACAGCTGGAAGTGGAGACAACAGTGGGCGCGCAGCGGCCATTGTCTTCCCATGATCGGCGCCGGCGCCAGAGTTGGACGTTGAAGATCGCGCAGCCGCTTATTCCCCGGCAGAACCCGGGCGCACTCCAGCCATGCCGCAGCTGAATCTAGGTAGTCCCCGTCGCAGACATCCAGTTTCATCCGCCCCCAGACGCTGTCCCACACCGCCGTAAAGTTGGTCCAGAGCACTTTGCCCGAGAGTCCGCTCTGGACGGATAACCCGCGAAAGACCGGTTCCACCTGCCGCTCGAGGAGTCGATCGAGATACCGCGATAACTCGAAGTGCTCTAGGTGAACGGGCGCAGCGCCCGGCGCTAGAGCGAGCCACTTTCCCCCGTCGAGCACAACGCAAAGATCCTTCTCCAAATCCAACCCCCAGCCAGCGGCCAACGGAGGCACCAGGGCGGCGGGCAGAAGCGTGCATAAAAAATCCATCGACCACTGGGAAGCCACCGCCGCGCGGTTGGCCTTGGGGTAAGTCTTGCTGTAAGCGTCCAGCAGATTAGCCAATACGGGTTGCTGAAGCATGCGGTTGAAACCGATTGTGGAGGCACCAGTGGGTATCTGCGATCCGAGTAGGTTGTCCAAACCCGGCCAAGCCCGTCGCACCTTCTCAGGTAAATGCATTGCCGAATCCTGGAGAAATGTCGATGGCCGCACGAAATCTGGCGGCATGAATGAGAACAATTAGCATTGATGGTATCCTTCTCTCTTAGCGGGTTCAACCGCTCGGGCCACGGGTCTGAGCTTCGGTGGGTTTGGAGATTCTTCGGTTGATGTCTAAGGCGCGACTCCTATGGCGCAAGGTGCACCTCTGGCTTGGTTTGGCGGCCGGGGCCTGGATTGCGTTATTGGGCATCTCCGGCAGTATTTTGGTTTACCACGACACGCTTGATCGGCAACTCAATGCGCGGTTACTCACCTGCCCCCAATCGCAAGCCGACGTATCTTTAGACCAAGCGCACTCTGTACTTCGAACTTTTTTCTCGGATGCTTCCCGCTATTCCCTCTACCGAGGCGTCGGTGAAACCGCGGCCTGGCACGCCTATATCCCTCATCCCCAGGATTCGGCCGAGGCCTTGGAAATACTCTTCTGTCCCTATCCAGGAGAAATCTTGGGAACCCGCGGGTGGGCGACGGGAGAACTGTCCCGCACGAACGTCATGTCCTGGGCCTATTCGCTGCATTACTCGCTTTTACTGCGCGGGGCTTATTGGGGCAATACGGGACAATATCTGGTCGGCGCTTTCGGTTTAGCTCTGGTGTTTTCGCTCTTGTCGGGGGCGGTTCTCTGGTGGCCGCGCGGCGGCAAGTGGCGACAGGCCATTTGGCTCAAGTCTGGGGCGCGAGGAATTCGCCATACTTTCGACCTGCACCGGGTTTTTGGTTACCTTTCCTTGCTGCCATTGCTGGTGATCTCAATTTCCGGCGTACAAATGGCCTTTAGCGGCTGGCTCAATCCGATGATCCACCGAGTTGCGCCACTGCATAATCATCAACTGGAAGATCCGGCTCTCGAATCTGCAGATCACAAATTACACTCCTTGGATAAACTCTACGAAATCGCGCAGGCGGTATTTCCCGATGCGCAATTCAACGGCGTGCGCCCCAGCGATGGCACTTCTGCGATCAGTTTTATTTTTCGCCAAGCGGATGAACCGCGGGCAAAGCTGGGTACCAGCCGAGTCTGGCTCGACCCCCGCACTGGCCAGGTATTACAGGTGCGCGATCCCCTCGCCGGGTCCAGCGGGGATGATGTCTTAGAATGGATGTTCCCCTTGCATAATGGGGAGGCTTTGGGTCAACTGGGACGGCTGATGGTTTTCATGGCTGGGTTGACCCCTCTGGTATTGTTTCTCACCGGGGTAACCGTGTGGAGCCATAAACGGCGAAAGCGACGGTCTCCAAAACTACCTTCGGCCGTGAGAGGCAGCGATTCGATGAAGGGACAATTGGCTTTTCAGAAAAATCACAAATAATTTCCCGGGCGCATCCACGGGTCAAACGTTCTGTGATGCAGTGTTAGCGAGTCATTACCCCGCCCGATTACAGAGGACTTACCATTACAGATATAACGTCTATCAGGTAGGGCCGCGCATCGAATAGCCGACTTGCCTTATCGGCCGACACCAAGCAGGATACCGCTGGACGTACCCCTGGCAAAAGTTCAGCCAGCGGACGTATTATCACCAGCCCGCCGACCGATCTCGTGACCCTCTTCACATCTCCGTCTAGACTTCCCGCGCGTTGGAAAGCCGGTGAAATATTTCGACAACCTCGCTGACCCGGTTGGTGCAAGTGAAAATGTCGAGCGCAGCGTCTATGCTCAACTTATCCATCACGATATTCGCTATCTGCGCATAATCAATGGAGTTGATCCCTAACTCAATCAACAGAGGATCCGGATTCTTCCCCCTCTCCACCTGCGTGAGAATTTCCACCGCGTAGGGTGAAATCTCCGCTATCGCATCCTGAAAGATTTGCAATATGTACTGCTTTTCCATAAATCCCTCCAAACACTCCCAAGGTTTCGGATTAAACATCCGCAGGTCAAATGTACGTCATGCTACAACCGAAATGCAACCGTGAATATATTCACTATAAACCCGGATTTCAGTGAAAAACGCCATTGAAATCGCGTGGCTGAGGTGTTCCTGCGGGAACCGATCGAATGAAGTGCTCCTGGAAAACCTCTTGGCCGAGATTATCCTCTATCGCCAGCAGGCGATCTTTTACCTTTTGGATCTGGAGCTGCTGACCGGACTGCCACAGACGCGACCATGCGCGACAATAGAGCGGGAGGGCAGCCGTATAATTGCCAGCTTGGTAATCCAAGTCACTCTGGACGGATTCCATCAGGTCCAAAATTTTTTCGGAACCCGGTTCATTCCGCAACCGGCTTAACAGGTTCTGCGCTCGCGAAAAATCTTCGCGGGCAATACAGGCCAGGATGATTTCAAGTAATTGCTGCTGAAAAAGGCCCGGAGGCGCGTCATCATAGGGAATATCGAAAATGATCGCATCTTCGTAAGCGACAGTTTGATCATACTCGTTGAGTTCTTGGTGGACCCGGGCGAGGGACTGCAAACCCTGGATTACGAGCATCCATTTTTCGTGGTACCTATACACCCGCAGGGTCAGGGAGCAGACATGGATAAAATTTCGCCATTCCTGGCGTCGCTTGTAAAAAGATTCTAAAAAGGTCGTCGCGTATCGAAACACAATGAGCTGCTGTTCGGATAGAGGCTCGGCTTGGGCATCTGTCCAAACACCCCATACGCTAGCGCCTTGGATAATTTTCTGATTCTCTATGGCACCGTCAGTGCCCAGCGCGCTACTGGCAAGCGACAGCCAGCACAGGCTGGCATCGCCTGGTGCTTCTTCATCAACAACAATTGATCGAGATAAAAGATCGACAGCCCACGCCTTAACCTCTTGCTCCAGTTTCGCTTGAGATAACAGATGCTCTAGGGCACCTTTTATGCGGTTGAAGCGTCTATAGTCCTTACCGAACCATAATGCTTCCATATGTTGTACCCAATCTCGCCGGTTGGCTAACAAATAATTGGCAAGTGCAGGGTTCGCCTGTTTGCCAATATGTCGAACCAGAAGGATGATTGCTTCACATATTACTTGACTAAACACGAGCGGGACATCAGCGTTGTCATTCCCTGCGAAAGCGAGATCTGATTGAATAGCCAGAAATTTTGCACAACGGGGGTCCAGCATTCTTCCCAGCGGCACTCTTCGCAGAAAGCCTCCCATCTCGTATGCGCCGATGGTAGCGGAAAAGTCCAGGTCTTTATCCTTGAGACGCGTCAGTAGATCAGCTGCACATCCATCCAATTCACGATGACCGAAGACCGGCAATAAGAGTTCAAACAACAACCCTTGAACCTTTGCGCACAGCAACAGCAGGTGTTGCTGCGGAGTCGACAAGAGCGACCACTGCCAAACATAAAAATGCTCGACAACGGACCCGGCCGGAGCATCGAGGATTGTCTGCCTGATCTCCTCCTTCAAAGCAGCTGCGGGTGTGCGCGCCAGCAATGGCGCTATTTTCTGTGTTAACCAGGGATGTCCGTTCAACGGCATCAATACGGCGTCCCAGTCTTCTGTTTCATCACGAGGAGAAAGTTTCTGTTGCCTGAGAGCTCCCGCGACCAGGATCTTCTGCTCCAAAAGACTCAGCCCTTCAGGGGAAACTTCCACCATGGGAAGCTTGGTTGCGACTGCTCTACGGCAAACAAAGATCAAACTGTGTGCCTGCTCATGAAGTAACCGGAAGAAAGCCTGCAAGCTTTCTCGCGTGGCAACATTGTTTTCCTGCTCCACCAGACCATCGAAAACAAAACAGCACCTCAGTTGCGTCAGCTTATTCTCTACCAGTTCGTGCTGACTCACGCCCAGAGCATGCGCGATCATTTCCAACATATCTAAGGGTTCATAGCTCTCACGTTCAAAATCGAAATAGAAGCCATAGTCTATGTATTCCTTCTGCGCGAGGTAGGCGGCAGCAGTATGTGCAAGCTGGGTTTTCCCCATGCCCTCCTCACCAGTGATCATCACCGTTTTCAACAATGACGACCTCAAATTCTCGACCACTGTTACCACCTCTCCGTCGCCAGAAGGGCTGTAGATCGGCGGCAACATCTCGCTGCGGAAACCAAACAACCTATCGTGGATTACACCGAGGCCGGGTGAATCATCAACGGACTCTTCCTGAGGCGATTCAAAAAAGGTAACCGATTGTCCCGAATAGTGCACCAGCAGCGGCCAGCAATGAAATGCAGTCGGTTTGTAGGTAGCAAGCGGGAGGTCGAGATCAGCCTGCAGTTGCTTGCGAGCTTCTATGACTGCTTGCTCCAGGCTCAACCCTTTGGCGATTTTCCCGTAGAGAATTTCGAAACATCGCCCGCTAATCCAAGGATTGGTCACACCCGCAAGACCCACGATATTGCCCAGCCCGGCGCGCTGCGCAGCCTGTGCTACGAGTGCTAAACCCACATAACAATCCGCCCCACTGTAGCTGCGAGCATCCAAGTTGAACAACGCAACGCGGTTTTTCACCATAGCCGCCGCTAGCTCAGTAACTGGCAAGGTGAAGTCGGATGCTGCGGCACCGTGCAATACAATAGCGGGCACACCCTCCTCTATCACAACGGGGCCGTCGTACTGAATGACGTGCACTGGGCGGTCTGTATCCGCTAGCCTAGCGAAGAGGCTCGTCTCATCTTGCGCATGATGAATCTCATAATCCACTATGCCTCCAGCACCTACGGCCGCGAGACTTAACGCGGTCGCGCAACTGCTTCTTTCAGGCAGAGCCGCTTCACGCGGTCGCGACAGCAAATAAAGGATTCGCAAGGGCTGGTTTTCCGCCGCCGAGTGATCGCTGTTGAGTAGACGGTGAAGCTTCTCGCGCGCGGCGGGGGCGACCTTCAACCGATAATTCAGATCCGGATAATCGCGCGGAAAATCCTCATCCACAAACTTCCTCACGTACCCTTTGACCGCGGCAGACAAGACGTATTTGGAATCGTGCAGAATTAAGCATTCCCAAAGTTCGCGAAAAAAAAGCGGCCGACTAGACTCGATCTGAACTTTTAAGTTCGCATAGCCGAGATCCTCAATGATCTCCTTCATCCGGACCAGCTGGAGATCTTCGCCCAACAGCTGGTCACCTAAGTGCTGGCCGAACTTCAGCAATTTATTAACAGTGTCCGCCGTTTCCGTGGCCACCGAATAAGATTGTGGATACCCGCCAAAGTAACGCGCCAAACTTAGGCGGAAATTTTCCGTGATGGGTGACGTATAGGGGGCAGTACGAAACGACAAAATGCCACCGGGATACTCTAGAATCAGTTCGACAACGGTATTCGGAGAAGAATTTTCCAAATCGATTATGCGCAGCAGCATACTTCACCTTGTTAATGTTTTTTCTCTGGCGATTGACTATGCCAATCACCGCTGAGCCCTAAAGCTCTTATTGCGCCGGTGACAGCCCATCCAATATGTTTTTCAACACGACTGGAGTGCCCGCCCGCAGCCGGTGTTCGTGCCAGCTCCCAAGGCAATGCGATACATACCTCACACCTTCAAGTCGTATGTCGCGATCGCGATGTTGATGACCATACACGTGCAAAATCGCGCGCACCTGTCGTAATTGCTGCTCAATGCCGAAGTCCCCCGCAACTCTGGAGAAATTAAAAGATGGCAGAGGGTCGTTCGGATACGACCCGATCGGTGTATCACCCCTGCCGTATGCATCGATGAGCTCACGCGTTGCGAACATAAGCTCCCGCCGCGGCAAAAAATGACTAAAGGTGATCACGGGTGCATCGTAATTCCGTGAAATGTTAACCTGGTTGAGTTGCAGAAAGTAGTCTGCTGGGCTGACTCCCTCAGCCCAACGGCAGAAATAGTCGTCCCCCCAAACGACTCTGCTTTGGTCTTCATCAACTTTTGGTATATAAAGGGAGCGCGAGCCCTGCTCTGGTTTACAGTACCAAGAGAACAAAGGCACAATCCAGAGCGCGGCATTTCCGCAGCCGATCCTGTGCGGCGCCGTGTGTATATCAAACTCCCGGCATAGGTTAATAACCGCCCAAAACTTTTCGAGCGAACATCCCGCGGGATCACGCCGAACCCACAATTCATGGTTTCCCGGCACGAAGCTTACGCTGCGGAACTTTGCGCGCAAACTGTCGAAAAGACGATCCATACGATCCAGGCATTCGGTAACGTCGCCGGCGATGATCAATGCGTCATTGCAATAATCATGAGCGGATAATGCGAGCACATGTTCCATATTGACGGAATGGTCGACATGCAGGTCAGAGATTGCGAATAGGCGCGGCATGGCTTAGTTGGTGCGTGCGAAAAGGCGCTGCGAGTCAGAATGTTCTAAGAAGGATGTGATCGTCAGCGAGTCACCGGGACCAGACATGTCATCTAACTTATCGGGGTTATGCTGAAGCGGCCCAGGATCGTCTGGACCGTAGAGGTCGTACCTATAGCCAACACCAAGGCCAAACGCCACTTTCCGATCCAGATACTCGAGCCCGAGCCCGCCGATTGAGCCGGCGAAAAACTTGAAGTTTCTGTTGAAATAATCGGTCGCTTCGAAAATCCGGGATATATAAAGTTCCTGATGATCGGTACTGGTGTCTTGTTGGGCGGAACCGGCAGCCGGATCCAATCGGACAGCAAAATCTTTTGCGACCAATTCGTTAGACGACGCCGCAATACCAGCAATAGAGCAAACGAATAACCAACGCTTCTTCACTACCGGATTCCTTGTTCGACGCGAAATGCCCTCTTTAACAGGATAACGGAATCGGCAAAGGATATGCAAAGAAAATCAGCGAAGTACCAATTCTTACTGCACCACGGAATCCAGACTTGCGCAGAGTCCCAGATCCGCGTCGAGTTAGAGGATAGGACGCAAGGGACCAGAGAATCCCTTGAGGTTATAGATTCGCTAATCACAAAACCTTGGTGACAGCGAAGGTGACCGAATAATCGGCAAACGCGGCATCGCCATGCCTGCGTATACCTGAGGATGCCGAATACTGTTTGTCAGCTACGCTTCTTTGACGGTTTTGATCGACCGTAATGGGAACATAGAGGTCGAGCATCCATGAGTTGATGGTCATGGAAACGCCCGGCTCGATCGAAACGTCATATCCTGGGCGTCTAAAGCCGTCGTCTCCGCCGATGAGGTCCTTGACCGCGACCCCTTCGATTCGCGCGCCCAAACTCAGAACCAGATCGTACTTCGGATACGCGAGGTAATTGATACCTGAGCGAGCCAAATAAGTATCCGCTATCGACATCTCCGCCTCGAACGGGTTTGACCGAAACGTAGGCACCCCGTTTTTTTCCTCTGGAGTTAGTGCGTAAGTGCTATCAAAGTACCCAGCAAGCCTCGAGGAGAATCTATAGTAGGAATTAACATTCAGAATGAGACCCCATCCTCCATCGCCCAGCTGGATGGATTGATCAACAGTTCGGGTTTCGGCAACGATTCGGCCGGATTCCGCGTTATATGCCATGAAAACATCACGAGCATCCTCCTTGCCTGTCGGCATATCGAGGCCTACTCCGACGGAAATATTCCCGTTAGTGGCCTCTTTCGGATCAAACACCCATCGATTACCGACAACCTGGATGTCACCGAATCCAGCATTTTGGGTGTGATATCTTTGCAGTATTACGCGGTTAGCATCCCTCACCACACTCGAACGATCATGATAGGCAAACGGAAGAGTAACACTCATGCTGTATAAATCATTAAATTCGTAAGACAGCGCCACATCGATAAAACGCGAGTCGTTGATGACTTCGCTGCCCTCTTGCTTACGATTTTTGTGCTCTTCCTTGCCCGAGAAATGCCGGTCAGAGCGGAAAGCGCGGTAAGCGACTGTTAGCTGAAGGTTGGACTCCTCCGCCATATTGTCATGTTCGGACTGACCGTCTTCACCGTGATGCAAACCTAAAGAACTGTTCGGCATGCCCGCTCCCCGGGCAACCACACATCCCGCGGCATAGGCGTCGGATATGGCCGTTAACAAAAGAGACGTCGTAACGCCGGAGATAACCAGAAAACTTTTTTTCATTGAAATTTATCCTTTAAGATCATGTGAAAGTGGCGTTCTTAGATAAAGCGCATTTTTTTGATAAACATCGTGGTACCAAACGCGGCCCTGCAAAACCAGTGTACTCGCGGTCTCAATTCGACCAAACCGGTCCGGCATAAAGCGACTGTCGTCACAATTCCCGGGGCCTAATGGATCTCGCTATCGGTCAATGGGACGTGCCTCTTCAGCTGTGTCCGCAATTGCTCTTCCCACCATGCCGACAAGAGATCAATTTGCCGACTCCGACTCAACTTTTTGTCGTTTGATGGATGACTTGCTGGAGGATTGCCGAGG
>DJFO01000152.1:0-13282 GCA_002432555.1 Marinagarivorans sp. UBA5870 | reverse complement strand
CGGATTTTCAGAGGGCGAGTCCTCTGACGCAAAGTTAATGGAATAAACTGGCAGCGACGCGTCGACGTCTCCGTGAATTTTGGCTAAGACTGGCATCAGACTCTTACAGTACGGACACCAGCTCGCCCAGAAGACCAACACCGCGCGCTTGTTTCCTGCATCCTCGGGAAAAAGGACTTTTTTTCCATTGATATCCTCCACCTGCCAAACTGGGGCTTTATCACCCACCTTCAAATCGGCTGCAACGACGAGACTGCAAAAAAACTGTGCAACGACAAGAAAGCAAAACCCAAGAATCCATGGCGGCTTTCGATTAAAACGCATAGTTGTACCCAGCCATAATCAAGTAATCTGCGAAGGCGGCGTCGCCATGACGATTGGTTTTTCTGTCGGCTTCACTTTTTATCCTATCGCGATGAACTGCGTAAGGAACACTTAAATTGAATCTATGGCTGCGCGCTCGATAGTTGACGCCGGGCTCGAAATAAACCGCGTAACCAGGGCGACGGAAGCCGTCACTGTCCCCGATAACATCCTCTGCCGGCACGCCTTCTGCGCGCACTGAGGTGTCAAGACTCCAGTGATTACCAAAAATACGGGCAAATCCAAAGCGTACCTGATAGCTATCGGGAACGGACTGCACCGTCTCATATGGGTTGCTGCGATGAGTGGGCACTCCATTGGTGCTTTTCGGATTGAACAAATATGAGACGTTGATAAATCCTAAGTTTTTCTCACTTAAAATCGACCGGTAGTACTGCGCCTCGGCAATCAAACCTGTGCCGCCATCTCCAAGCTGGATAGACTGATCGACATAACGTGTTTCGGGGCCGTTGGGCGTATATGCGGTATCTGTCGCATCCTCTTCTCCGGTCGGGAGTTTCACTCCGAGCCCAAGAGTCAGTCCCCCACTCTCCAGCATAAAGTCGCGGTAACCCATTAACCGCATATCCCCAATCCCCGAGGTGCCCATGGAGTGGCGGCTCACACGATCATGCTCATAGAGAGAACTGCGCGTTGCCACAGATACAGGAATGCCGGCGTTGAGCCGCCACTCTTCGGTCAGCCAGTAGCTGACCGAGTAATCTGTGGTGTGGACTGAGTTGCGAACATCGGTGTTTTCAAGCTGTCGGTTTTTTTCCTCATGCGATCCGCGAAAATGCCGGTCGGAGAATAGATAGCGATAAGTGACCGTAAAATCGACACTCCCTTTTTTGGTCTGGTGACTGCTCTCCAGGCCAGGCAATAGATTTGAAGTCGGCCGGACGACTATGCACCCGCTGGAATAAGCAGACAAGGGTGACATCAGCGCAGTAAGAGCGGCGCAGAGAAAAAACATTCGCTTCACTATTGAATCTCCATCGATTTAATTTGTTGAGTAATTTGCCGTTAGATACAAAAACCTACACATTTCTATCAGCCTCAGGATCTCACGGTGATAGGCAAATACCCATCACCGTCAATAATTATCCTGAGGAAGATCAGACTTTAATTTCGCTCATTTTTCCAGGGGCGGCCACCGTTGAATAGACGGACAGACTTGTTCCATACCAAGGCACCCACTTCTTTCCCAACTCGGCGGCCTTCTCTATCGCCGTCGCGGAAATGAATTCCACCATAGATCCGAGATACTCCCGCTTCATCCGCGGCGTCGGAAAAGGTCGCCCAAGATAAAGCCAGAGGTGCAGCGGGCACCGTACTGGGCTCATAACCGGAGCTTCCTGCGGCGAAAGTGACAGAATGACCGAATACGTCGCTGTTGGTAAAACTTCGTAAAACTTCCGCCGCCGCGGCACTGAAAGTACTGTGACCAGAAATATATTCTGCAAACGGTGGAGTTACGAAAGTCGCTGCTTGATAGGGGCGCCAGTTCTCTCCGAGAACCCAGTCAGTTCCAAGGTTGGGACCAGCCCAGGCGCGGATCATTTCGCCTTTAAAAAGGTGATTGATCGCAGTTACAGGTCGTACGGAGTCGAATTCCACCTTTACCCACCACGCAATGATTCCCGCATCCATAACGGCGTTATTGAGCGCGAAAAACATTTTGACATCTTGCTCTGTGGTGTGACGATCGCGGCGTGAAACCTCTTGCGCAAGCAGATTCCAATGTCCTGGAGGCGTTTCGGTGCGAGGACCGTCAGCCCAGTACTCAGCAATCATTTTCTGGGTATCGGTAAGATTTGCACTGTAGCTGATCACTTCACGGGCCTGCTCCATAAATGAGCGAGAACCATAAGCTGCAGGCGGTTTGACGCGAAATTGTTTCGGATCTTCGAAAGCAAATGGTTGAACGTGACCCCAGTGTGGCATCAGGAAACTTTGCGTTCTGTATCCTCCCTTTCCGTCGGGCACTATTAAAGGCTGCCAATAACTTACGTCGAAAAGCTCTTCCGGCGTATTGCTAGACAAGTAGCCCGTATAGTCACTATAGGCTCCTGTATGCAGATCTCCCATCTGGTTGGAGCCGTCATAATGGCGGACTTTCAACACCTGCTCGCACGCACTGGTACCCACTCTGGCAGGTCCCGAATTTCTCCCCAAAGAGTAACCCAAAGACGTCATCGTCTTATCGAACTCGGCTTTTTGCGTGGGAAAAAGATCCACTGCAGCGGTGTATGCCGCGTAGGTGATCGCTTCCAGTCTATTTCTTTCGGTGCGCTCGAATTTGGGGCGACGCTGCTTTTGAGTCCAATAAGCCCCCTGAGCTCGACCGTCATAGGACGCCCATGCGTCGTAAATGCAGGAGTGCGCAATGCCAAGCATTCGAGCAACCACTGGCGGCGGCGGGTTTGTGGTGCGCACTGCGTCCAGGAGCGCGTTGTTCCATACGAGAACGGGATTCATTTTATTGGGCGCAAATTCTGAAGCGGCGTAGGCCGAATCCACACACGTGAGAATCACAGCCGCCGCGATGGATTTCTTAAATAAATGGTACAGATTCATATGGTCCCTCTGAAAAGATGTTTAAATTTGCTTCGCGCCGGCCAAACAAATACAACTTAAGCGCTTGGCGAGGCGGCATGAATAGACGCTCATTCATCCAGAGTCGGATAACGCACAATGAGGAACTTCGAAACACCGTGCGCCGCTGCTGGAAAAGGGACGTAAACCAACGCGAGTTACCAGTCAGACACGGTGAATTGGATTGAAAGGGATTATCGCAATAAAAAATAAATCACCTAAAGTCCGAGATAAAAGATGACCCACGGAGTTTCAAAACTGTATTGCTGTGTAATATTTTCAATATAGAAACAGACTGATCTCTATTTTTCAATAGTACAGTTGGGCTATAAAGATCTCACGAAACCCAATGCAGCGACCCAACACAAAGATTTTTTGCTTGTATCTAACATCCCGACTTACGTTTTTAAAACTCGCAACACTCACTTTTTGCGTTAAGCGGCGCTAGAGCTGCCCGCACTTGAGCGAGAGAGGATCTTCGCCAAACCCACTCTGATACCCACCTGATAAGTGCCGTTTCTGCCGCAAAATCAACTCGTCACCTGGTTCCAGACTCGAATGGTGTACCTAAGGACTTGAGCGTCTTCGGACGCGGCAAGTCGGTGAGCGGTACCAGATAAATTCGAGAGATTCTTGAAGAAAACTGGACAGCGGTTCGCGTTGCGGGAACCCCTAATGCGCTGGTCGACTCAAGTGGACGGATGTCTCTAAATAAAACGGACTTTTCCTCGATGAACAAGCCGCAAGAGCTGCCAAGGCCTTTCATCGAGAGAATCTGTGTTCATACTTAGCGGCGAATGCCTCACCCGGGAGGTCAGCTGCCGCTGCGGTGGAATCAACCCGTTAAACGATAGGTTTCAAATCTCATTTCAACCGACGGACATGTCACCAGGCGCGCGTCACATCTGCCAGCAAGCGGCCATCTAGAAGTCGAATGATCCGAGAGGCGGTCTCCGCAGATCTCGGATCATGAGTCACCATACAAAATGTCGATCTCCAGGAGTGCAATTGAGCCGAAAGCTGAATGACCGACGCCTTGTGTGACCTTACTCTACAATTAAAAATGGAGGCGGTCGCATAGGACCGTAAATACGACAGGAAGTCTCACACAGGAAGTCTCTCACAGAAAGTCTCACACAGGGTCCAAGTATCCTAAGAGTTGCACCCTTTTGCAGAGGCAGCACTGGGACNNTGGGATTGGCTTTTGGTAAAACGAGTTTTACAGAACATCCGCGTCCCAGCTGGCTGATCACGTTGACGGATCCGCCGGACCAACCGACGAATTCCTTGACTAATAAGGTGCCCAGCCCTGTACCAGGTTCACCTTGCGTACCTTTGGTGCTAGAGAAATCGTCCGTCTGGAAGATTTTTTCCGCGCGAGCTGGGTCCATGCCGACCCCATAGTCAGTCACGGTAATATTAACGTGCGATTCTGCGTCCTCCGCTCGAATTTCGACTTGTCCCCCTGGATAGGAAAATTTGACGGCGTTAGACAGCAGGTTCTGCAATGCTGAAATCAGCATGCGCTGATCGGAGTGGAGAATGATTTTTTCCGGCGCTATCAGGCTCAAGGAGACATGCTTTGCTTGCGCTATGGCTTCGACGAGATCCATTGCCTCGCGACAGCAAGTGACGGCGTCCATACTGTCCAGTATGTGAGACTTTTCTTTAATCTGACGGCGAGACCAGTCAAGGATGTCGAGCAACAGCTGGTGACCGCGCTCACTGGAATCCTCGATGCGTTTGAGCGCGTTTAAAATATCGTCGACGCTCATGCGCCGGGCGCGTTTATTAAGCGCCCTTGTGTATCCAATCAAGGTGCTGAAGGATGACTTGAGGTCGTGGGAGAGCACTGTGAGCAGGTGCGTGCGAGACTGGTTGAGCTGGGCCAGGCGCATGTTCTGCAGGCGCATTTCAAGGAGATAAATTACTTGGCGGGACAAGGCACGCAGGGCCGCAGCTTGTGTATCGGATAGCTGGCGCGGTTCACGATCTACAACGCATAGGGTACCGAGCGCGTAACCATCCCCAGTGATGAGAGGCATTCCCGCGTAAAAACGGACGTACGGATCACCGAGCACCGCCGGATGGTCGGCGAAGCGGTTATCTCTCTGCGCATCTTTGATGATGAATAAATCTTGCTGCAGAATTGCATGAGCGCAGAATGAAAGATCACGCGACGTCTCCTGGACGTCGAGTCCCAACCGCGCTTTAAACCACTGGCGGTCTTCGTCGATCAGACTGACGAGCGCAATCGGCGTTTGGCAAATGGCCGCCGCTATACAGGTAAGATCGTTGTAGGATTCTTCCGGACCCGTGTCCAGAACACTAAAGCTGCGCAGCGCTAGGAGCCGGTCCGCTTCATTGGGCGGGAAAGGAGGGATCATCATGGTATCTACACTTGGCCAGACCCTGTAAGTGTAGTCAAAAAAGTTCGTGGGACCACTGCCTCGTGTCGCCGGGGACACGGGGGACAAGTATCGGTCCGGCCCGCTCACGCCCCTCCCACCTATGCCCTGGCGAGATTTCCAGCCTCGCCAACCACCTGGTTTCGGCGGGCTTGCGACTCGCTGAAAACTCCTGGATCATTGTGAGAAAACGACCCGCGGAATTCGACTGACAAATGGCAGTTTCTATCTCTGGAAACCCTCCCCAAGAAGCCCGTAACACCTGGTGCCGGTGTGACCGCCCTGAACCTGACGTTGACCCCGCGGCTCCAACAGGGAAATCAGAGCAAATATGCCGCGCATCCAAAGTTTGACTCCCTCGTGCAGTTTTCATTGATCCACCACGTTATCTCGGGCGACCACGGCCTCATTTTGCGCAAACTCTTGCTTTTGCGATTGTTCGTGCTGGGTATCTTGCTGGTTTTTTTGTCAATGTCGCAGATACAGTCCCACTGGCCGGTCAATTACCTGGCTATAGGAGGTGTACTGACGGGCGGTATTTTATGGTCAGGCTGGCTGCTCCTACGCATTCGAACACATAGACCTCAAGCCTCAGCGATTTTACGGGAACTGATTATCGACGGCGCGTGGCTGGTTGCGGTGGTGTATTTTTCCGGTCGGGCGGCTAATCCTTTCATTTATTATTTTTTGGTCCTTATCGCTGTTGGGGTAACCATTCTGAGCGCACGCACTGCCTGGACTCTCAGCGTATTCGGGATAATGGTATATACGGTTTTTCTGTTTTTAGACATGAAGGACCACTTTGCGCACTTGTCCTCCGACTACCAGCTTCATTTGCTCGGCATGTGGATCAATTTTGTCGGCAGCTCGGTGGTGACCTGCTACTTCGTCGCCCAGCTTGCCTCCGCGCNNCCTCAAGGCCGAACAGCTGATCGGCCTCGGCACTCTTGCCGCATCCACGGTTCACGCACTGGGCACTCCCCTCTCCACCTTGGCGATCCAACTCAGGGAGATTCGCACTGCCGAAAACGAGGAGGATATAACCTTGATGCTCGGTCAAATCGAGCGCTGCAAAGACACCATGAAAAAACTTTCTCTGCTGGCAGAACCGGAGGGAAAGCCCAACCGGTTGGAGCCTGTTGCGCGCCTGGCAGAGAGTCTCGACGAGCACTATTGGATCAGCCGCCCGGTCAATCGGCCGCGCATTGTTTGCTCAGCCGACTGCGCGCACCTCTATCTAAGTTACAGCCTGCTGTTGCGCCACGCCCTGATCAATCTTATTGATAACGCTGTTCATGCCGCCACAAGTCGCGTTGATGTCCAATTCGCCTGCAGCCAACAGGAGTTGACGGTAACAGTGGAGGACGACGGTCCCGGGTTTGCGGCGGAGGAGCTTCATCAATGGGGCCTGCCGCAAAGATCGGTGAAACGCGACGGACTCGGTATAGGGGCCTTTTNNATCTACCGACGGTATCCGGATACTGCGGCCGCGCCGGCGGTTGCCGGCCAACAACCCAGCGGCGCGACACAAATTGTCGTGAAACTGCCACTCGAGCCCAATCCTCAACGAGCCGGATGAGCGACTTAATACCCCTTCTTTATCTCGAAGACGACACGGTGCTCGCCGCTGTCACCAGCAGGGCACTCGCCAAGCGGGGCTACAGGGTCACCCATTTTCCGTCCAACGAGCGGGCGCGGCAAACCCTGGCGGTGGATCATTTTGCGTTTGCCCTGCTCGACCTCAAGCTGGAAGATGGATCGGCTTTGGAATTGATTGAGGATCTTGTGCGCACTTTCCCGGCGATTAAAATCGTCGTTCTCACGGGTTATGCCAGTATCGCCACCGCCGTACAGGCGATCAAACTGGGCGCGGTCAACTATCTGAGCAAACCCGCGGGCATCGAGCAGATTTTGCGAGCTTTCGACGAAGTACCGCAAACCGACGAGGATCTGGACCACGTCATGCCTTTGCGGCGGCTGGAATGGGAGCACATACAGCAGGCGCTCGTCGATAATCATGGGAATATCTCGGCCACCGCGCGGCAATTAAAAATGCACCGCCGCACTCTGCAACGCAAACTGGGAAAAAAACCTGTTGCCGATGGGGAAATTTGAAGCACCTTGCCTCTTACCATATCCGATCGAAGAAAATTCATGTCAGCACCGACTTTGCACGAATATCACCAACACCTGCAGGAGAAAGAAGAGCGCACACTGCAGGAGTTTGCCGACCTCGGGGTGCGCTCGCTCGAGGTTTTCGCCTCCCCTTTCCAACACTATCGTATGCGTGCCGAATTCAAAGCATGGCACCAGGACGATCGGGTGGAATACGCAATGTTTGGTGCGGAGCGCAGTCGCCGGGTTTATACGGTCCATAACTATGCACCTGGCTCTGAACGAATCCAGGCCCTGATGCCCGCCCTGGCGGAAAGGCTCAATGGCGATTCGGTCCTGCGACATAAGTTGTTTCAAATCGAATTTCTTACGGCAACGACCGGTGACGCTCTTGTCACACTTATTTATCATAAACCCTTACAGAGCGCTTGGATCGACCAGGCCGCGCAGGTGGCGCAGGATCTGCAAATCAGCGTGGTGGGGCGCAGCCGTAAACAGAAGCTGGTGGTCGGCCGGGACTTTGTCTTCGAGACCTTCGAGGTCGCCGGTAACACCTTTCAATACCAACAGCTCGAGGGGTCTTTTACCCAACCTAATGCGGCTGTCTGCGCCCACATGCTCGAATGGGCCGCGGGCCACAGCTGCGGTTTGGGGGGCGACCTATTGGAACTCTACTGCGGCAACGGCAACTTTACCCTCCCGCTGTCCCGCAATTTCTCCAAAGTGTTAGCCACCGAGGTGGCCACTTCCAGTATTCAATCCGCGCTTTACAATTGCGACATCAACGGCATCGACAATATTAAATTCGTGCGCATGTCCAGCGAAGACATCACCGGCGCGTTGAACGGTGTACGAGCCTATGAGCGGTTGAAGCACATCCATTTGCGGGACTACCAGTTTTCCACGGTATTCGTCGACCCACCGCGCGCCGGCCTCGACACTGACACTAATCACTTTATCCAACGCTTTGACAACATTATTTACATTTCCTGTAACCCGGTGACGCTCAAGCAGAATCTGCTGGCGATCTGTGATTCCCACGCGATAGCGCATATGGCACTCTTCGATCAGTTCCCTTTTACGGAACACAGGGAATGCGGGGTTATACTGCGGAAACGTTGACCGCAAAAGGTGCGAGTCTCAATCCGGGGGATGAATAAAAGACACGTGTCTTTCCCATATGCCCAACGCTATGCAGCCCTCCGGAGCGACCAGCCGGTGTTGGGTGCCCGGGGGATGAATTACAAGGGTTCCCGAGTCGTAAATGTTATTGTCGTCCCTCCGCCAGCCGCGCAAAATCAATATGTGCTCAAAGCCGAGGTGCTGATGATGTGATAAAAATCCGCCGCAGATGGTCAAGGTGGTGCCCGCCGGTGTCTTTACCCTCGCCGATCTCGTTGCGGATGTAATAGTTGATTTGAGCAGCCGGAGCCTTGGGAATATCGAGATTCACCCCGGGCCGTACAGATAGTTGTGAAACCCGCTGCCGATTTCCGCTGTTGAGGTGACGAGAACGCCTTTAGTAATTCCCAGACGCATTTCTTTGCCGTAGATTTTCCCGAGGCTCAATCGCGGTGATAATTCCCCGTAATAGCAGGTTCCAGAACTTGGCATCTCCCCGGTCGGTATTTGTAATATCGACGAAGTAAAAATTACCTCCATATTTCCACCTATTGACGTGCTCTAAGGAATAACCGATGCGCTCACTTCGCTTTCATCCGACACCCTCGTAGAGATCCTTAAAACTTAGCTTCCTCCCCTACCACCGAAACTGCCCTATGGAGCAGAAATTCACCACGCAGACAATTTATGAAACTCTGCGTCAGATGATTATTTGACTCGATCTGGCGCCGGGAGCTCGGGTGACTGAAACGCAGCTGGCGGACTATTTTCAGGTGAGTCGCACCCCGATACGGGCCGCGCTGCAACGATTGGAAAACGAAGATCTGTTGACGATCAAAGCCAAACAAGGCTGTTTTAGCTGAAGACTCGATATGCTTCGCATCACTCATTATTACGATGTGCGGGTGGCCTTGGAGAACCTGGTTTTGCAGGAGATCAGCAAACCATAGGATTTGACGAACCTGCGCAAACTCGCCGAGCTCTGGCTTCCCGAACGGGTTGAACTATGGCCTAGAGATCACCTAAGATCTCAAGCGCGCCGAGGAACTTTTCACCACCAGCTCGCAGAAATTTCGGGCAACGCCGTCCTGACCGCCTATATCGCGGATATTAGCGACCACCTCCGTGTCGTTCGCCGGTTGGGTCGGCGAATAAACAAAGCGTGATCGACACCTACGTCGAGCACTACCGGGTGTGTGAGCTGGTGTTGCAGCGGGGAAGCCCAAGCGGAAATGACCCCTTACACTCGCAAAAGCCAGGAGCAGGCCAGTCGAGTCACCCTGCACCAAATATACGGTAACAGGACCCCGTTTCAGTTAAAGTAAAAGACGGTCGCAACGTCTGGTCTCTGGCTGGCCGCTCCTGGAGCGCCACCGCTCCGTTTAGCTGCTGCACTCGTGTTGTGGAAAAACGGGATATTGGATATATTTTGGATCGCCGAACTTGAAGCTCCGATCTATGCCTAATCCGTCGATATTCGTTCTAGACTCTGGCGTAGGTGGCCTGAGTGTTGTAGGCAACATCCGTAAACTCTGCCCTCCCCTGCAAATCCACTATCTCGCCGACCTCGCCGGCTTTCCCTACGGCGTCAAGACGGAGCAACAAATTCTCGACCGGGTAATCAATTTGCTGGGCCAAGCCCTGCCCCTCTGCCAACCGCAAATCGTGATAATCGCCTGCAACACGGCCAGCACTGTCGTTTTGGATGAGTTGCGGCAACGTTTTTCGCTGCCATTCATCGGCGTGGTGCCCGCAATCAAACCCGCGGCAAAACTCTCGCAGACCGGTGTCATAGGCGTCCTGGCCACTGAAGGCACCGTGAATCGCAGCTACACCCACAACTTAATCAAAGAATTTGCCGGCAACCAGCAAGTCCTACTGCACGGCAGCTCCAAGTTGGTTCTGTTGGCGGAAGAAAAATTAAAACGAAGGGAGTTTTCCGTCAGTGAAATTTGTGCGGAACTCAGCACCGGATTTCGCAATGCGGGGGCGCTGGACACGGTGGTGCTTGCGTGCACACACTTTCCTCTGCTGAAAGAAGAGTTGGCCCAGTGTCTGCCGCAGGTGAAATATTGGGTGGACTCAGGAGAGGCTATAGCGCGCCGCGTGAGCTATTGGTTAGACGAGCTGGCCATAGCGCCGAAAAGCGAGACGCTCCCCGGGATCAATCAGTTCTTCTACAACGGGGACACCCCTTTTGATTACGACCTGGGGGCCATTCGGCAACTGCTGGGGGAGTTTAAGGCGGAGAGATTTCCCGCCTTATAACACCGCCCAGCCGCGACCTTCCTATTTGGACATGTCGATCTTGGCCTTCTCGATGATGCCGTTTTCAAACGAGTACATCTCCGCCTGCGACAATTGGAATTCGAGCTGACCGCGCAAACCGGTTTTCTGAGCGTCCGGGAGATCGGCAAAACTGCCATTCTCGACGGCTGTCAAACCCACCACAGTTACGCCTCCTGTAGGCAACTGCACCTGGTCCAGTACCGGCTCAGCGCCAGCCGGCCGGGGCAGTGCAAAGACTTTTTGCAATACTGCGTTGTTGATTTCAAATGAAGTCCGTCCCGCTTTTTCGTGATTTTTAAACGCAAAGCCAGCTTCTTTCGCCACGGCTTCTGGAGCACCGCCAGCGCGAATCTTGGCTGCGATACCCGCTGCCTTAGCGGCAAGCTCCGCAGCGATTTTTTGCTCGGTGAGAATTTGCTGGATCTGTGGCTTCACTTCCGCGAGGGGCTTCAACTGTTCCGGCTGATGCTCCTTTTTGCGGATCACGACTGCGCGGCTGTCGGCGAGTTCCAGGACACGGCTGTTGTGACCTTCGACCAATACGTCATCCTGGAATGCTGCGGCGGTAACCTGTTGGTCGGCGGCGATGCCCACGTTACCCTGGCGAGTAAAGAAGTCACTGGTCTGAACCTGCAAGCCCAACGCTTCAGCGGCCTGACTGAGGGAATCCGACCCAAAGGTCTTTTCATCAAGCACGGCAACTCCTTTGAGATACTCTTCCTGCGCCTGCTCTCGGGCCATTTGAGCGCGAATGGTTTCTTTGCGCTCTTCGAAAGTGGGTGCTTCCACGTTGGATTTTTCCACCAGCTTTATGAAGTGGGTGCCCGCGTCCGTCACAATCGGCTCCGAGACGGCACCGACCGCCAGCTTTTTGGTCGCCTCGACAAATTCTTTTGGATAGGCTTCCTCGATCATAACCCCCAAATTGCCGCCGTTCTCTTTGGAACCGAGGTCGTCAGAATAAGTCTTGGCCAGGGTTTCAAAGGCCTGGCCTGCCGCCAACTTTTCCGATACTTCTTTAACCCGATTTGCTTGATCGTCTTTCTTCTCGACCAAAATATGTGCGACCGTATAACGCGGGTCCGCTTTGAAATCGGCGACTTCTTGTTGGTAAATTTTCTGCACGTCTTCGTCCGAAACAGCGACTTTCTCGGCGAGTTTATTCAGGCTGAGCTCGAGGTAGTCGACTTTGATTTTTTCCGGCTCGATAAACTGGGGATTATTCGCCCGATAGTACTGTTCGATCTCGCCATCACTCACCTCTTGAGACGAGGCGGCCGGGGGAACTTCGATGGAGAAAAAGGTGCGCTTCTGCTGGGTGATGGACGCGAGCAGCTGCAGTTCCTGGTCGGTCACAAACGCGGAGGTGCCTACGCCGGTATTGAGGTGCCCGAGGACAAAATCTTTTTCGGAGGCGTCTAAAAAGGTCGCCGGCGTATACATGTAGGAAATACGCTCCTTGAATACTTCGTAGTCAAACTTCCCATCAACCTGAAACGCTTCTATGGCGGCTATTTGTTTCCAGAGCTCTTCACGGGATGCACCCATGCCTCCATCGAGAGCTGCTTGAAACAATGCTTCGCGTTGCACCAGGCGCTGCAGCACCGGACCGGACAAAACATCATCCTGCAGCTGCGGGTTATCGGCGTCGAGTTCGAATCTCTGCTGCAAGCGTTGTTTCTCTAAAGCGAGCTCTCGTTGAAACTCTACACGGCTGATACTCTCTCCGTTGATTGTCGCCACATCGGTACCACCGACCGATCCGACGAACAACTGTTCCACGCCAAACAAGATCAGAGGGATGATAAAAATCGCCAAGATAAAGGCGGCCACGGTCCCTTTTAAATTGTCACGCAAGCTCTGCAGCATCATGCACCTCAAAAACGAATGTCTTATATAAGAAAAAGGCGCAACCTTTGCGCCTTTTGATTTTCAATCTAATTATTTGTGTTCCGTCCCCGGAGGTTTGGTCAACTCTCGCCGGATTTTTAAGAGAGATTAACTGCGTCTTTCAATGCCTTGCCAGCTTTAAAGGAAGGAATTTTGGCAGCTGAAATTTCGATTGGATCCCCGGTTTGAGGATTGCGGCCGGTGCGCGCTGCACGCTCCTTAACCACAAAAGTACCAAAACCAACCAGTGCCACTTGATCGCTATTGCGCAAAGCCTGAGTAATGGACTCAGTAACTGCATCCAGCGCTCGACCAGCCGCAGCTTTCGAAATATCCGCAGAAGCAGCGATGGCATCGATCAATTCAGATTTATTCACGTTCAACCCCTCTTATTATTCGAAGATTAAATTAAAACAGCTTTCTCACAGTCCCTCAGTGTGCCTAACGAAGACTGTGTGAGATATTTTGTGTAGTGTTCGACGGACTGCGATTTATAC
>DJFO01000056.1 GCA_002432555.1 Marinagarivorans sp. UBA5870 | reverse complement strand
GAGTCCCTCCTGGCCTGCCACTTTCATAAGCATTTGGGCAAGGCATGAATACTAAAGTTGAACCAGGTGAGTTCCGTTTCGACGGCGTGAAATGGCTGGTTGTTTTTCTGCTGATCGCCGCGGGTGTTTTTGCCAACGGATTTTACGCCGAAGAAGTCAAACTCTTGTACCGAGTGCTGGCTCTGGTCGCGCTTGCCGGTGCCGTGTGTTTTGTCGCATTGCAAACCGCGAAGGGCGTAGCCTTTTGGAATTTGTTTAAAGAAGCGCAAATCGAAGTGCGCAAGGTCGTATGGCCAACCACGGCCGAGACCAATCAGACCACTTTGCTGGTAGCGGTAGTGGTGATCATTACAGCCATAATTCTCTGGGTTTTGGACTGGGCAATCGGGCAGCTCGCCAAATTGGTGATCGGCTAGGAGGGCATATGGCAAAACGCTGGTATGTAGTGCACGCTTATTCAGGCTACGAGAAAAAAGTCGCGTCCGCGTTGAAAGAAAGAATTGAACTGCACAACATGCAGGACCTGTTCGGCGACGTGCTGGTGCCGACCGAAGAAGTGGTGGAAATGCGCGGCGGTCAAAAGCGCAAGTCCGAGCGCAAGTTTTTCCCCGGTTACGTTCTCGTGCAGATGGAACTGAACGATGATACTTGGCACCTGGTAAAAGAAACCCCGCGCGTCATGGGCTTTATCGGCGGCAAAGCGGACAAACCCGCGCCCATTACCGAAAAAGAAGCCCAGGCAATTCTGCAGCGGGTGGATGATTCCGCGGACAAGCCTAAGCCCAAAACTTTGTTTGAGCCCGGCGAAATGGTGCGAGTCATCGATGGTCCCTTCAACGATTTCAATGGCGTTGTCGAGGAAGTCAATTACGAGAAAAACCGCCTGCGCGTGGCAGTGCTGATTTTCGGCCGATCCACGCCGGTCGAACTCGAGTTTAGTCAGGTGGAAAAGGCCTAAAAAGGCATTTGACGCTGCGAAATAAACCTTCGCTGGCCTTTGGCCGGTGGAGGTTTTTCTGTCTCTGCAGGCCAACTGTCGGCAGAGAAGGGGAGCCGGCGATCGGTGGTTTGCCGCCACCGGGAGGCGCTAATACCCAATCTCTAGAGGAGTCGGTTATTTATGGCAAAGAAAATTGAAGCTTACGTTAAATTGCAAGTAAAAGCGGGTCAAGCAAACCCGAGCCCGCCGGTTGGTCCCGCCCTGGGTCAACGCGGTGTCAACATCATGGAATTCTGTAAGGCTTTCAACGCCCAGACGCAAGGCATGGAACTCGGTTCACCGGTTCCTGTAGTCATCAGCGTTTACAGCGATCGCAGCTTTACCTTCACCATGAAAACCCCACCGGCGACCCACTTGCTGAAAAAAGCAGCGGGTATCAAATCCGGTAGCGGCCGTCCTAACACCGAAAAAGTGGGTAAGGTCACTCGCGCCCAGCTCGAAGAGATCGCCCGCGCCAAAGCGCCTGATCTGACCGCGGCGGGTGTGGATGCAGCGGTGCGAACCATTGCTGGTTCCGCTCGCTCCATGGGTTTGGAAGTGGAGGGTTTATAAAATGGCTAAGTTATCCAAGCGTCAAAAAGCAATTCGCGAAAAAGTCGATTCCACCAAGCAGTACAGCATAGAAGAAGCGGTGGCTCTGCTGAAGGACCTGTCCAAGGTCAAATTTGCCGAGACCGTCGACGTTGCAATCAATCTGGGCATTGACCCGCGGAAATCCGACCAGTCCGTGCGCGGCGCCACCACTCTGCCCCATGGCACCGGCAAAAGCGTACGCGTTGCCGTGTTCACCCAGGGCAACAACGCCGAAGCGGCCAAAGCGGCCGGCGCCGAGTTTGTCGGCATGGAAAATCTGGCCGAGCAAATCAAAGGCGGCATGATGGATTTCGACGTGGTAATCGCCGACCCCGCCGCCATGCGCGTCGTTGGTCAGCTGGGCCAGGTGCTCGGTCCTCGCGGCCTTATGCCCAACCCGAAAACCGGCACCGTGACTCCTGACGTGGTCACCGCGGTGAAAAACGCCAAAGCTGGCCAGGTGCGCTTCCGCGCGGACAAAGGCGGCATCGTGCACGGCGGCATAGGCAAGATCTCTTTCGAAACCAAAGCGATCAAAGAGAACTTGGAAGCCCTGATCAACGATTTGAAAAAAATCAAACCCTCCACCTCCAAAGGTGTGTACCTCAGAAAAGTATCCCTGAGCACCACCATGGGTCCGGGTTTGAATGTTGATTTAGCCTCTCTCGAAGCTTAACGAGAGAGTTACAGACTTTGGGGTCCGGTCTCGACCGGGCCGTCAAAGACCGTAGGAGCCGGAATTGCGGTTGCGGCTTAATCCGATTGGAGACGGCACTCTTAAGTACTCGGGTAAATACTCAGGTAAGTACTCAGGTAACTTAGGTAGATGCCGGCGAGATCGATCCTACGCAGACGGTGTGACCCAACTGGTTTTTTAAAAACTGGCAGTGATCACCGAAACTGGGGAGTCGGGCAGGAAACCGCCCGGCCCCCCGATCATCAAGTCCAGGAGATAGTATTGTGGCTATTAGACTCGAAGACAAAGTAGCGATCGTCGCTGATGTTAACGAGACTGCGGTCAACGCGTTGTCACTGGTAATTGCCGACGCACGTGGTGTGACGGTCAATAAGATGGACGCTCTGCGCAAGCTGGCGCGAAAAAACAATGTTCGTTTGCAGGTTGTTCGCAACACATTGGCACGTCGCGCTTTTGAAGGCACAGAGTTTGAGTGTGTTGCAGAAGCTTTAAAGGGCCCCAGCATCTTCGGATTTTCCATGGAAGATCCCGGTGCGGCTGCGCGCCTGTTCAAAGATTTCGCCAAAGAAAACGAAAAATTTGAAATCAAGGCTTTGGCCGTAGGTGGCAAGATGTTGGCTGCGTCGCAAATCGACGCGCTGGCAACCCTGCCGACCCGCGATCAGGCACTGGCGATGTTGCTGAGCGTGATGATCGCTCCGGTAACCAAGCTGGCTCGCACGCTCAACGAGTTCCCGAGCAAAATTACCCGCGTTATCGCAGCTGTAGGCGATCAGAAAAAAGACGCCGCCTAATCCCTTTGGGTGGGTGGTTTGAACGTAACAAATTTAATTTAACGATCTGGAGATTGAGTAATGGCTCTGTCTAAAGAAGACATTTTGAATGCAATCGCTGCCATGTCTGTAATGGATGTTGTTGAACTGGTTAAAGCCATGGAAGAGAAGTTTGGCGTTTCCGCTGCTGCCGCTGTTGCCGCTGCACCGGCTGCTGCTGGCGGTGGCGCTGCTGCCCCGGCCGCTGAAGAGAAGACCGAATTC
>DJFO01000023.1:5304-5620 GCA_002432555.1 Marinagarivorans sp. UBA5870 | reverse complement strand
GGACGAACGCAACCGCGAAATCGACCGTTGGCAGAACCACCACCACGGGGATCATCAACATCGCGCCCACATGGCCAACGAAAAACGCGAGCAATTAAACCGCGAGCGCGACCGACTCAATCGGGAGCGGGACCGCATGAACCGCGAGTTTGATGAGCGCAATCGCGAACTGGACCGACGCAACCAGCGGGTGGATCAGCGGCGCCATCATCATGGACACGATCAACACCAGGATCGCCACAGGGACGAATACGTTTGGGCGGACGGCGCGTGTTTTAAGGTGGATTATCACAACGGCCGACGGGTATTGAAGGAA
>DJFO01000023.1:809-5288 GCA_002432555.1 Marinagarivorans sp. UBA5870 | reverse complement strand
GCCGACGACTGACTCGGCACCGGCTGCGGGATTCGCTTAAACTTTGACCACTGCTGGAACCTTTTCCCCCAGCTGGCAGATTTTCGCCGGGAGAGTTTAATGTTGATTAATTCCGCAATGAACGAAGGCCTGGCCGGCATGCAACAAAGCCAGAAAAAAATGCAACAAGCGGCTCAGGATATCGCCCGCGCAGGGCTTCCCACCGATCAAAGCCAACTCAACCCCAATGCCACAGGTGCCGTACCGCGCACCAACGCCGGTGCGGCGGTTGACGACCTCGCCGCAGGCCAGACGGTTGAGGCCGCTGCCGCCGGAGCAAAAACCGGCGGCAGCTCGCGTTCGCTGGGCGTTGTTGAGCCTCTGCTCGAACAAAACAAACAGCAGCTGCTGTTCGACGCCTCGGCCAATGTGGTGCAAGCGGCCAATGCGAACCTCGGCCGCCTGATCGACGATCTCTCCTGAGGTCGCCCGGTATGCTGCCGCTCCGGCCATGAACATTTCTTCGGGTTTGCCGCGTTTCGCGGCGTCTGTCCGGCATTCACCAACGGAGCATTCCGCCAGGGCTGACCAAGGTTCCGTCCGCGCATCTGACCCACCTGGCGCTGCGCAGGAGCCGGCCTCGTTTGCCGTGGACACGCAGGTTACCGCGGTTACGGCGGACCAAAAACTTCGTCAACGACTGATCGACAACGAGGTCAAGATATTGGCCGCACGGGACCGCGAAGTGCGCGCCCATGAACAGGCCCATGTGGCGGCCGGCGGCCAGTTTGCCGGTGCTCCGGTGTATAAGTTCGAGCGCGGCCCCAACGGCGTTAATTACGCCGTGGGTGGTGAAGTGTCCATCAGCACCAGCAAAGAGGCCGACCCCGCGGCGACTTTGCGCAAGGCACAGATCATCCGCCGAGCCGCCTTAGCTCCTGCGGAACCCTCGCCCCAGGACCGACAAGTGGCCGCCATGGCCACTCGTTTAGAAGCGGAAGCGCGTTATGAAATAACGCTCGCGCGGCCAGGCAAGGCAGAAACCACCGGCGCCGAAGGCGACGACCCGGCGGTGCCTGCGGAGGCGACTCCAACCGTGGCCGAGCCGGCAGAAGCTAAAACCGCGCGGCACGACCCGACGGCGCGCCTGCGGCAGCAGTTGTTTACCCCTGACAAAGCCGAGTCCAACGTCGGTACTCTTTTCAGCCGGATTGCATAAAAACTCCAACCGGCTAAGATACCAACCCGCGGCTGTAATATTTCTTCAGTTGTTACCTGTATTTACGCGTACTTGTTATTGATGCGCGGCTTGTTATAGACGCGTCAAACATCTAGATAAGCGTTACTGCGTTTTTTAATCCGTCGAAAAAAGCGGTCGTTTGAACTAACGTTATCTAAGCCATCTCCAAAATTCAGACGCAGTCATTTTCGTGTTGTCTCGCCCACCGGAGTCCCGCTATGGCCGATTATCGTGTACCTCTGCAAGATATGCGTTTTGTCTTGTTCGACGTCCTCCAGTGCGAGCGTCACTGGCAATCACTGCAAGGCCTGGGCGACGTGGACAAGGACACAGCTTTGGCGGTGCTGGAGGAGGCCGCCAAAATCTGCGAACAGGTGGTTGCACCCCTCAACCGCGCTGCCGATGAGCAGGGCTGCCGCTGGTCGGCGGAGGGGGTCAGCACGCCCGAGGGGTTTCGCGGGGCCTATGAAACTTTTAACCAAGGTGGCTGGGGCGGCCTCGGCGGGAATCCGGAATACGGCGGCATGGGCATGCCGAAATCCCTGGTGTCAGCGATGGAGGAAATGTTGCAAGGCGCCTGTATGGCGTTTGGTCTGGCGCCCATGCTGACGGCTGGGGCTTGCCTGGCACTGGACGCGCACGGCAGTGCGGCGCTCAAAGCGCAGTATCTGCCCAAAATGTACCGTGGTGAATGGTCGGGCGCCATGGACCTCACCGAACCCCACGCCGGTACCGACCTCGGGGTGATTCGCACCCGGGCGGAACCCGAAGCCGACGGTAGTTACCGCCTGTTCGGCACCAAGATTTTTATCACCTGGGGTGAGCACGATCTCGCCGAGAATATCGTGCACCTGGTCTTGGCCAAACTGCCGGACGCACCGCCGGGCACCAAGGGTATTTCAATGTTTCTTGTGCCCAAATTTCTCCCGACCGCTGACGGCGGCGTGGGAGCCCGCAATGCCGTCTCCTGCGGTGCCCTCGAAAAGAAAATGGGCATCAAAGCGTCGCCAACCTGCGTGATGAATTTCGACGGCGCCCAAGGCTGGTTGGTCGGTGAGCGCAACCAAGGCCTCGCCTGTATGTTTACCATGATGAACTATGAACGAGTGGTGGTGGGCATCCAGGCGTTGGGAACCGCCCAATCGGCATATCAAAACGCAGTGGCCTATGCGCGAGAGCGACTGCAAGGTCGCAGTCCGCTCGGCCCGCAAAATGCCGCGGCGGAGNNGTTTGGTTCATCCCGATGTTCGGCGAATGCTCCTGACCGCCAAAGCTTACAACGAGGGAGGGCGAGCATTTTATGTGTATGTGGCGCAATGGCTGGATACCGCAAAATATTCCAAGGACCCGGTGCAAAAACGACTGGCGGACAATCGCATAGCGCTGCTGACTCCCGTTGCCAAAGCTTTCATCACCGATATGGCGTTCGACGCGGCAGTTGCCTGTCAGCAGGTTTTTGGCGGTCACGGGTATATACGCGAGTGGGGCCAGGAACAATTCGTCAGGGATGTTCGCATCACGCAGATCTATGAAGGCACCAACGGCATACAAGCAATGGATTTAATGGGCCGTAAAACCTTCGCCTGCAAGGGGGCTCTACTGGAAGAATACCTGGGGGAAATAACCGATTTCATAACCTGCTCCCAGCCTGCGCTCACCGCCCTCGGATTTGTGGCGCCCCTGCGTAACGCGGTGGACCAATTGCGTCAAGTGACCGCCGAAATCGTTGGGCGCGCGGCCTCAAATCCTTGTGATATTGGCGCCGCGGCTGTGGAATATCTTCACCTGCTCGGCCACGTCAGCTATGCCTACCTATGGGCCAAGATGGCCTCTGTCGCTTATGCGGCGCAACCCGATAGCTTTACCGAGGGTAAAATCAAAACGGCGCAATTTTATTTTGCGCACCTGTTACCTAAGGTTGAGGGATTGTTGGGCAGCCTGCGGCAGGATAGTGCCACTTTGATGGCATTGGACGCGGAGCAATTTTAAACGCGGCCCCGCCGCCGTTTTAATAGTGGATTTGATCGTCCAGCACGTCGAGCGCTTCGTCTTCGAAAAAGTCGCTCGGCAGCGCGTGGGTGTCCGCGGTTTTCACCAGGTTTTCCAGGTAGGCGCTGTAGCTTTTGGCGTAAACGCGCCGATGGTTGCGCTCGGGTTGGTAAAGGTCGATCCGATAAACTTCCGGATCGTCGCGACCATCACACAAGATGTAATCGAACACCGACTCCCAATTGCCGATGAACATGGCCTTCGCGGGCAAGGTAAAGGGCTTCTTGTCGGCGGCGAGCAGGCAGTCGAATTGATCGCGGATTTCCTTTAGATCGTCAAAATAGATCGCCATCCAGGGCGATAAAAAACCGGCAGAGCGGCCGAAATGACGCAGGAACTGCCGGTAGGATAACGGAAACTTTACGCCGAAATGCTGTTCGAGAGATTGGATTTGTGCGTCGGACACGCCAATTAAATCGGCTTTGTGCGCAACACCCCTCTGTTCCATCAAGCTGGTCAGGTGACCGACATCAATCATTTTCAGCACTTCTTATTAGTGGTCGAAATTGCAGTGGCGGTATGACGGCGGCAAACCCGTCGCGCCGGCTTCAGATGCCTGCGGCTGGACTATTTNNCGGCGACTGAACGGAAGCGACAGCCCCCAAAATTCGCTCCTGCGTTACCATTGAAACGCCGTTGGATCAGAAATCCATTCTTGAGTATTGCAGCTAAAGTCCAAAGAGCAACTTTTCCGCGCGAATTTTCCGTCGCTTAACCAAACTTTTTTGACCCCGTCGTCGCAAACGTCAATATTGCGCAGTTTAAGCGAATGCGCTGATCAAAAAAAGGTCAGTCGTCGGTTGCTGAACGCCGGGATTTTGATCAGGTCCGCAAAAAGAAGCTTTCGTGAAACCCGCTGACGTATCGGCGTCTCTGGCGGTTGACCGGCCACAAAGCCAGACGCAACAGGTCTGCGAACGCTCGCCGGTCGATGTCCGTCACGGTTCGGGGGACGCACTGGGAGATTGCAGTAAAATTTGGGCGCCCGGCCCAAGGGGTAGATCCAGCAAAACCCAGAGCGTCAGCAGAAGAGACCAGCCGATAAGGAAAGTCACCGAGTAGGGCAACATCATGGTTACCAGAGAGCCCATGCCCAAGTCGTTGCGATACCTTTGAGCAAAGGCGACCACCACGCCGAAATAGGGCATCAACGGCGTGATGATATTGGTGGAGCTGTCGCCGATTCGGTAAGCCGCTTGAGCCGCTTCCGG
>DJFO01000023.1:0-798 GCA_002432555.1 Marinagarivorans sp. UBA5870 | reverse complement strand
AGGTGCTGCAGCAGCCCCGCCCCGTTGATCGCGATGATGCTGCCGAGGTTGCTCCACGCAAAATAATTGACGAACTGCGCCGCAAAAAACATCAGTACCAGATAGCTCGCCATGGAGGCCATGTGTTGTTCCATCCCGACGACAAAATCGCCGCTTCGGGTATAGCGGCCGCTCAGTCGACCAAAAAGAATGCCGGCCAGCCCGGCGTAAAGCGAAATGAGCGTGACAATGCCGCTCATAAAAGGCGACTGGAGTATTTCGCCCGTTGCGGCGTTGCGCAAAACGCCTCGCTCCGGTAAAAGGCCAGCCAGCAAGAGTGAAATAAAAATCAAAGTGAAAAATCCTACCCCGCGCAGAGCGCGACGGTCCGTGGCGGTTAAGGTATCGAGCACCGGCGCCCCGNNCGGTGGCGACGGGATCATAGTGCGGGAAGCGCGGTGCGATAAACCGGTTGGTGACCCAGGTGCCGACCGCGGCGAGAAAAAGTGTGGAAGCGGCGGAGAAATAATAATTAGCCGCGGCGCTGACCCTATAGTCCGCCGCCACCAGACGCGCCGCCTCGGTGCTGATGCCACTGAGGATCGCATCGAGAGGCGTCAGCAAAAGATTCGCACTGTAACCGCCGGAGACACCCGCGAAGGCCGCGGCTATGCCGATCAGCGGATGCCGACCGGCGCTGTGAAAGATCAGGCCGGCGAGGGGAATCAGGATCACGTATCCCGTGTCGGCGGCGACGCTCGAAATAATACCGGCGAGGACAATGCAGAAAGTGAGCAATCCTGCGGGCGCCCGCAGGAT
>DJFO01000118.1:16071-31194 GCA_002432555.1 Marinagarivorans sp. UBA5870 | reverse complement strand
CGCTTTGTTGCTCATCGGTCAGCCTCTTCTGAACTTTTTAATTCCTCGCACCACTCAAGGAATGCGGAATATATCGGCTGTGAATTGATTCTGTCGGCCCATCCGCAAAATCCTATATACCCGTTGGAGTTGAACGTTATCGCTTCACGCCGATTAAAATAGTGAGCGGAGACATGTAAAGAAACGGCAGTTGTTACGCCCCGGCTTCCGTATATGTCCTTTTTCCGAATGGTCTCGACCGCATAGCTGCCTGCCATTAAGTCGCTCGCGTACACGTGCCGGCACAGGATTCGGTGAAGGCGACGGATCCCGTCAATGCCTACGCTCTGCAATGTGATGCCGAGATCTTTTGCTACCTGGCGGCAGTGGTCCGAAGTCCAAGCCGGTGCGTCTTTGTTGCTCATTACCAGTCCTCGGAAGCAAAAAATCGGGGGAACTCGCCGGCGAGGCCTTTCTCAATCTCGAACTGCTGAGCAAAAGTGCGAGTCTCGCCCGTGTCCTCATCGTGAAATTTTAGAACTTCGAGTTCCTCCGGACAGAGGCGGTAGCTTTCCGCTTCTTTTGCATTCGCGTCGTAATTTTCATTTGCATCAGCCAGGCAGCTCTCTAAGTCGTAACCGATCCACCAATATTCCTGACCGATCGCGAAAATTGCTAGCTCCTCGTATTTGGTCGCCTCGAAAGGTTCTAGCTGAAATTTAGTTTCTTTGTTGCTCATCGGATCGCCTCGTCAATAAGAATTAGCTTGAACCCCGAGTAAGCACCTGCGCATCTGTTGCAGAGAAGACTTTCTCCTGTGTCGCCGTCTCTCGGAGGGTTAATCTTCGCTATGAATCGAGCCGGATTTCCGCATTTGCGCACAGAACGCATTCCGTCGCGCGAGAAGTCAAGGCCGATATATTCGTCTTCGCACGCTTTGTTGCTCATCGGTCAGCCCCCAATAGCTCCGGGTTTTCGTAGATGTTGCCGATTACGACAATGGTTTCTCGGCCGTAGTAGAACTCGCACCATGGCCAGTGCTCTCCGACGCTCCAGCTCGCATCAGTATCGCCCCATTGGATCACCGCCCCTGGCTCGGTTATATAGCCCGGCGCTGCAACAATATCCCCCTCGTATATCTCCTTCCCGTTCTTGTCCTTGAGGCCGGTGTATTGGCATTTGATTTCATGCTCAATGCGAGGGAAAAATCCGATGTTTTTCCATTCGATCCCGTCTATCGAGTGCATTATGCTGACCAGTTTTGCGCAGCCTTTCGCGTGGATCTCATGCCCAACGATTTTGCCTTCGCTGAAAAGTCTAAACTTTATCTCTCTGCTCATCGGTCAGCCCTCAGCGAAGCATCTGAAATATAATTTCGTTCACGTCCCAAGCGACGCTGGGTCGCGGTATGTTCGTCTCCAGCTCAATCCTCTGCTGAATACTGATCAAAGCTCTAGCAAGATCCTCTTTGGTGTTCTTGCGTAGAAGCCGCTCTCGCAAAGCGCGTGGAGAGGAGTCCATTTTCACTTCGACGATTGTCATGCTTCCTCCTGGGACTGCTTTGTCGCATCCAGCATACGCTGGTAAATATCGCTGCTCAGTTGCGACTCATGTTTCGCAGGACTGGCGGCAGCGATACGGATGACCGTAGAAAATTCATCAAACGAAAGGTCCTCCAGCGTAAATGCGACAGAGATAGCCGCCATCCGTATCTCGACTCTGCCGACCTGCTCCCGACAATTCCAGTAGGCCCAGCAGTTGCCTTGTGCAATACCCGCTTCGCACATTTGTGCAAAAATCTTATTTGCCGTTTGCCCGGCTACGGGCGTCCTGTTGTGCAGCGAAAAAGAGTACTTCGCCATACCCCCTCCTGTTCGTGATTGTTGCTCATCGGTCAGCCCCCANNCGCCGAAATAGCTGGGTGCTCTCCGGCCTCACCTATGGCGTCGAGGAGGTAATCGATAGCCTCGCCGAGCGCCGCTAAAATGCTGTTCATCCGTCAATCCGATCTTGATCAGAGGGCGCAGGCTTTCCCCATGGCATCGGCCGGGGCTCATGCCTCCAATCGGCGATGCCGCTCGCAAACCCATACCAGTAGATCGGCATGTATTTGAGGGTCTTATACATGTCGAGAATTACCTCGAAATGGTCGGCGTGGCCGATCAACTCCAGGTGCGCCTTTGCGTCCTCGAAGCCGGACTGATACTCCGATCGAGTCAGCAGATACCGGCCTGTGTAGTACTCCAAAAAACGCATGGAGATCAGGATCAAAACAATGCATAGAAGGGCTATGCCGAATAGCAAAATCGCTAAATCACAGGTGCTGAGATCGCTCATACCTTTTCCTTCTCCTTACGCATGTGCCGCTCACGAGAGGCTTTGCATATTGCCGATAAAATTAGTGCCACAAGGCCGATAAACAGAACTGTGCCGGGCTCTAGTGTTTTGGGTTCCATGGATCACCTCGAATTACTTCATTCCCCGCCGGTTCCATTCGCCGCAATGGCTCGGCATGCATCCTGAAACCCGGACTCCCGCATTATGTCCCGCTCGCGGGTGGTGAAAATCCCGCCCTTAGTTGGCGCTTTCCAAAGAGCGGTTTTCTGCTCGTTCTCAAGGCTGCACCAGGCTATGGCCGCGGTGTCCCAGTTTTCGTTGGCAAGGCCGATTTTGATTTCGGCCACCACGTCGAAGAGGTCGCGAACCAGTGCGTTGTATTCAAGCAATTGCTCTACTGTGACCCCGCCGCCCTTGACACCATCGTCGTCTTCGTCTGCGATCGGAACGTTGAAAATCATGCAGAACAGGTAGCGCTTGGCGTAAGAGAATGAAGAGCCGCGCGCGTGCACCTCGGTTTTGTTCGTTACGCCTTTTATCCCTGCATCATCTAGGGCCATGTCCATGAAGTAATGCCGGACGTGCCCCGCGGTGTGCGACACATCGCAGGTGACGCGGATGTGCTTTTCCGAAGCGTTATCGCCTTGGCCAAACGAGAGCGCGAAACCGTGCTTCGTGTAGCATGGGCGGGCGGTCTTGATGATCGTCTCGTATTTGGCGTACCGGCTATTGGTCTGCTTGTTTTCGGCATCCTTCACTACCGCTGGCATATCCGCCTGGCAGGCGGTCATAGCTTGGTTAAATGCAATCTGCGCGTTTTTGTCGAAAATTCGCTCCTGCATATCGAGCATTTTCTCAAGCTTTAAAACGTCCGCGTTCGGATCGCATGCGACGCGCTCAATCAGCGCCATCATGTCGCCGCCTTTTATTACTGCTACCTCACCCATTTGCCACCTCCTGAGTTTCCTTCGGCAAAAACCGCAGATTCTCGAAGTCCGAAAAATCAATCGTGCACTTTTCGCGCGCCGCGAGAGTCATTAGGAAGATCGCCGGAGTGTTGTCCGGCAGGCTCTGAACGGAGCCGTCTGTTCTGTGGATGTTCATGCTTGTTCGTCTCTGAATGGGAGTGAATCGTCGAAGTCTGGAGCGGCCGGGGGCAGGGCGCGCAGCTCTGCTATTTGGTAATCGATGGACTGCAGCTTGAGCGAGAATTCCTGCGCAATTACCGAGCGGGTGCGCTCAAGGTTCGCGACCATCTGCTGAGTAGGGTCGAAGTCCTGCGGCAGATCGAAAACAACTTCCTTCGTGCAGATAACTGCGATGTCGTCGAAGTGCTTGCTGCCGGAGGGATCGAAGTCATAGACGTTAATCGCCCCGTGCTTTGCTAGGGCCACGTACAGCGTTTTGCTGACTTTCTCCGGAATATTGAACCGTTTCATAACTCCCCCTTTATCGCGGTAATTTGTCGTTTCGCGCGTGCATCTCGATCGCGCCTTTCATGTGCTTCGCCAGATCATCCAGCGCGCGCAGTTTCGCGGCCGGCGTCTTCGAATAAATCGCCGTGGCGATCAGCTCTAAAAATAGCTCGGCCGCCTCTAAATCCTGCTCAACCTCCACCGCCAGGAATTCGGCGCTGTCTTTCACTATCTGAGCGCTCCGGCAAGTGTCGAAGAAATTCCGCACGGACTCGCTCACGTCGGCGTCCGTCATATCCCGGTGGCTCTCGTCGCCGTGCACTCGATCTAAGTTGTACAGTCCGTATGCGCTCATGGGATTTGCCTCGCCAGCTGGTGAAGTGGTTGGTTAAATGCGAACGAACGGAATGCCGGCCGAAATCTTTTTAAAGCCGGTGTGCGCCTTGGTGATCGGATCGAATGTCGGCGCGAATGCCGGGGGGCGGCNNACCTTTGTACTTCCGGCCGGCAACAGTGATCTCGGGAGCAGATGAGGAAAGGATTCGCTGGAGTTGGGTCTTCATGGCCATCGCCTCGTGTTGGGTTGATGGGTTAATAGTACCTCAGGTATTAATATTGTCAATACTCAGGGTATTAAAATGTGAAAGTTTTTGTTACGATGGCCACATCGAAGCCATACGACGGCGCTAAACGGAGTGTTGTTGGCTGCGATAGATATNNGTGGGTTATGTGACTCTGATGATTTGTCCGCCGGGAGGCGGTGGAGGAAGGGGTGCCTGGGGTGGCTTGCCGCCGATTCACCCAGGACTTTGTTTAAGACTTGCGGCTTTGCTGCCAAAGGATCCACGCGACCGTAATCGCTTGAATCACCTCGGCAACATTGACCAGCACGTCTATGGAAATCTGCGACTCCATAGGATTGCTCCGATGTAGTTACAGACCACCGAGGGCCCTGGCAGTCCGTAGATGAACGGAGACCTGGGATTTATATGCCGCCTTGCAAGGGCGGCTGAATGAGCCTGACAACCGGTGTTGGGCTCATTCGGCGGACGGCTTCTAGCCCGGGCACCCTTTTCTATCGGGTCGCCCGGCAAGCCCACTTGGGCCACCGCCCTTTAGCCGCCTTGTCATTGGCGACAACCGGGGCTGACGACCCCGGCTTTTTCAGTTTAAACGAAACGATGCCCGGAGGGGCCTATGAATATCGGCAAGCGAGTATTGAGGTGGGGAATTGATACCCTGGCGACGTTGGGGGCTGGTTATGTGGTGGTGGCGGCTTTGTCGGTGCTGGCCGCCATGGTGCTTTACATAGGATGGGATATCAGCTTTCCTTCGGCCGTGAAAGAGGTCGTCGCGCGCAATCCTGACTGGCAGTTTCTACTATTCGGAGGCGCGGCGATCATCGCGATCATCGCATCGATTCGGATTGAGCCCTCACCCAAGGACGCGCCAAAGCCAGAGGGCCCGTTCGAAGTTAAGGGTAGCCCCAAGTCCGATTACATGCTGGCGGTAGCGCTTCTGGAGATCAATCCGGCCCTTGCCACGGGGGAACTAAGGTCACTGGTCAGCTATATGCGAAATCTGCGTGACTCTATGGACGCTACGCCTCCATCGGTCGACCATATCAAGGCGGCTCTCGTTGGCGAAATAGAGTACACGTCCACCAGTGGCTCTAAGGCGTTCTACCAACTGCCTCCCGAGCTATCGTACCGATCAATGCGCGTTGACAAGAATGAGCTTGTCTTTGAGGTGACGCTCGACCCATTAAAGGTTGAGCAGTCCAATTAAGCTTAAGCGAAACGTAAACTGTGGGGTACCGAAAGATGGCCTCATCGAAGCCAAACAACTGCCGGAGGGGGCGGGGATGGTCACGCTAGAGCAGCAGATCAAATGCGCTAAGACAGAGCTTGAGAGGCGGCAGAGAGTGCTGCCTAAGCTTGTGGAGGCAGGGCGCCTCACTGAACAGATGGTGACCCACGAGATTGAAAGTATGCGGGCGATCTATCAGACTCTAAGCCAGCTCAGAGGGCTGGTGTCAGGCAAGTGAGCCTGCCGCTCTTACCCTCCACCCTTACGGAGCAGCGCGTGAAAGATTATCTCGACAACCGGCTAAAGCGATTTGACAAGATCGAGGGAAGGCTCGACGAGATTCTCAAAAAGCTCGAAGGGATGAACGAAAAGCTCCGAGATATGAAGCCTGTAACAACAGAGCAGTTTTTGGCGGCGATGATGATCATGTGGTTCCTAATCCTGGGATCCATCATGCTTATGACGTCCAGCGTTGGCGACAGGATCCGGGACGCCATCGGCGTCAAAAGTAGCTTCGAGAAGCGAACTGAGGAGTGGGAAAGGGCTAGCAACGTCCGAGCGGCTGAGTCCAAGGTTAGACACGAACAGTGGCTGCGGCAGCAGGAAATCAACGATAAAAAGCGAGAAGCGACGTTTGAAGAGATCAAGCGGTTGCTGATAGAGCGGAATGCGCAGCTTGCAATCCCGCACGGTGATACCCCCAAATAAAAAACCCCGCCGGAGCGGGGTCTGTTACTGCTTGGGAGAGGGTGGCGGCGCCGGAGGTGGCGCTAAGGACGTTTGGATTGCCTGAAGCTGCTGCTTAATCTGATCCATATCCGATTTGACTTCTGCGAAATTCTTTTCTGTGGCGGAGACACGGGCTTCTACCGCGGCGCCTATGCCATACCCGGCGTCCTGGCGGTCGCCTCCGTAAGCCAGGATTCCTATCATGGTGCCAACGATCCCGATAAACAGAGTGAACGCTCCGATCAGCGCCANNTGCGCCTGAGTCGGCGTCAGCATGTTCCGGCGCATTTCCTCGATCATCGCAACGAGAGAGGCGAACTTGTCGTCCAGGCGCTGGGAAAGGGCATCTATCTTGCCTTCGACGTGATCGATTCGGCCCTCAAGACGGACCATTCGCGCGTCTATGCGCAGCTCGCTCGCTTCGATTTTAGCGTCAATGTATTTGTCGGTGTCCATATCTTGCTCTAAAGCATCTCTCTTGCGTTGGATGCTGACATTAACCGTCTGCCGCAACTTCTCTAGCTGAGCCTCAACATCCTCGGGCAGTCGGTCCGGTGTGACTAAGTATAACCCAACCCCGTGGTCATGGCGCCAGCGGCCGCCAGCGCCCTTACTCGCCTTCTTGGGCTCCATCGTCCCTTCCTCCTGTTGGACCAGCAAGTATTGCCTTCATTACAAATTCGCGGGACTCGTCGTTGAGCGTCGCCATGCGATGCAAAAACATCATAGTATTTGCGGCCGCGCCAATAAATTGCCAATCGCACTTCGAAAAACGGGTGTTCTTGAGAATAGGCGGCTCCGCGCCGGCATAGATGATGGTCGACCCCTCGTAGTGGGTATTGGTCAGGTCTTCGCCATCAATATGAAACCGGCCGCCGACGATGGGCGGCGGGGTTATCTTGTCAGTCATATGAACCGCTTCGCCTCGCAGTGTTTAGGTCTGTCACATTCCAAAAGAGTATTTCAAATTGTCGCTTAAACCATTCTATGATTTTGGTGACAAAACAATAATGCAAAAGTACTAGACCATTTGGGGATGAATCCAGCATGACCACCCACAGACTTGTGCCGGCCTGGCGCAAATACTATTTACTCGCCCTGATCATTGTGCAGTTTCTTTGTATATTGCATCTAGCCTTTGATCACGGCGATGGCGAGTCCTGCCAAGGTGATTGCTGTCGTTATCCAATAGCCCCAGTGCTTCGACCAGTGAGCGGCGATAGCCCGCCCGGCTCGATGCCGGAAGCTGACATGCTTGCGATAAAAAACATCTACGGGTAGGTAACCACCAATACCGGCAAGCTGTTCCTGTCCTTCGGTTTCAACGATCTGGGTAGCCACCGGAGCGCTTCCAAGCTTCTGGTTGCTGTGCGGGTCGTATTTGTACAGCACCTTCGGGTACTGATTCTCAGTATCGCTCATAAACTACCCAGCTCTTGGGCTATGGAGGAGACATGGAGGCAAAAATTCGGGAGCTGAGCGAGGCCATATCGAGGCTCGAGATCGATGATCTTGAGAAGCTGTTAATCCTCGCTAGGGGTCTCCTTCTTGGTTCCCATGACCAGTGCCAACCCTTTCCCGTTCTGGATCAGGAGATCAACCGCCTCGGGGGGCAAGGACTTAGCGATTGCAAGTAGCTCCTGCTGCTTCTTTGTCTTTATTCCGGAAATTTCGCGAGCGAGACGCTTACTGAAGGCAGAAACTTCAACTTCAAGAATCCTGGCGAAAATCAGGGCGGATCGGACGTTTAGGGCGTTTCTTCCGTTGAGGTAGTGACCGACGGCCCCCTGCGACACATCTAAATCATCTGCAATTTTTTGCTGGCTTAGCCCAAGATCCTTTTTTTTGGCGATGTAGATCGCCTTCAAAGCTCGGCATTCCGCCTTTTGCTCCTCGGTCACTACTTTCTGAGTTTTTGATTCTGTCATGCAGCAATTTTAGGGGGTTAATGAAAAACCTTGTAATACCCTGGGTATTGACCTATAAATAATACCCAGGGTAGTATTGGTCACCATCCGAGTACGACTGGAGTAGCAATGAAACAAACTGAGACGCCCATCGCCGAGTGGGTCGCAAGGCACAGCCAGACCAAATTGGCGCGCCTGGTAAAGAAATCGCAGGGCGGGATTCGAAAAATGGTCCTTTCCGGGCGAAACATCTTTGTAGTTGAGGATGAGACAGGCGTGACCCTCCGAGAAACCAAAACACTGGCTTCGAGCGCCGCTCGGGAGTCAGTGGAATAACCACCGCGCCTCCGCGGTTTCACAAACGCAGTAGGACCAAAGGTATGGCATACGACGATCCAGAAATGAGCCGGTACGACCAGGTGAAGGTGAACATCAATGGTTACCAGGGCAGGGCATTTCGGGCTACGGCCGCGCACTTCCACAAGACTGTGGCTGAGCTGGGTAATCTTTGGCTGATGGCTCCAGAGCATCCGGTCACTGTCCGCAGTCGCGCGCACTTTTACCGCCTTCTTGAAGAGCAAAAGCCCGGCCTGATTTCCGACTTCTGGTCCCGTTTCACCGGCGGCCAATCCGCTGCTTAACCGCTTCGTTGCGATGGTAAGTGCAATGCTCAAAAAGATTAAGTCTGAAATTCGTACGTTTTTTGACGACATTCGCGCCCTGCTGACGGGGACGATTGTTATTGCGTACGACCAAGCGGAGATGGACCGAGTGAAGAAAGCGCACGGACTCGAGCACATGACCGACCAGGCAGCAGCCTCGTTGATATTCGCCGACATGCTGCAGGACCGCCGCGCCGAGCCACGCAACAAAAATTCGTACGGAAAAGAACGGAGCGAAATATGACAACCGACAAAATCGACCGCGAAATTCGCGCTAAAGAACGTCAGATCGAATCGATCAAAGGCGGCAAAAGCTATCGGCAGTGGGACATCTACGAGAAGAACCAGGAAAAGATTCGGGAGATCGAGGAGGACATTGCCGAGCTTCGGGAAAAGCGCAAGGAGGCATTAGGCGTAAGCATTAGCCGGGCCCTGATTTCTTAATCCTTCAGGATCCAAGATTTACACCTCCCCAGCATGGCACAACGATGCCAGCGGCAGCGGGGAATGACAGTGCGGTGGCGAACATGAAGCAGCGAATTGAACCGGGGATGTTGTGTTTGATTACCCGCGGACCGAATAGCGGCCGGGAATGCACGGTTCTGCGATGGTTGAAGACCGGTGATTATGTCGCCGAGCTACGGAACTGGTTTGGGGACACCCCGGGATGGTTTGTAGCAGGGCCAAGTCTCGAAACGCGCTTCCAGTACCGCGTGGCTTATACAGGCTATTCCGTCGAGGACGAGCAAGATTTAATGCCCCTCCGCGGCGACCCCAAAACCCTCCAGGAGCCCCGCCAGGAGGCCGTGCCAGCATGATCCAGGTCGAGCCTTACATCTACGACGAACCCATAACCCCCTATGAGCGCCGCATGCGCGCGCATCCCTGGCGGGTGACCCCCGATCTCGCGAAGCAATGCATGTTGGGTGAATTGCTCGCCTTGAATTTCGTCGGTGTTATGGCCGCTCACATCCTCGCCCACGACAAAACCGCAACGCCGGGCACTGTCGTCAAATACCAGAACAACTACCGCAAATCGGGCGGCGGCAATATTTGGGATGTGGAGTGCAATGGTGTGCTCTACCGGCACCACGCCGGCCGCATCCATACGAAGAAGGTGAGCAACTGATGGCCAGAAAGCCTTTGACCAAAAAAGTCCGCTTTGAAGTTTTCAAGCGAGATGGATTCACCTGCCAGTACTGCGGCGCAGTTCCGCCAGCGGTTGTTCTGGAGGTAGACCATATCCGCCCGGTGTCTGCCGGCGGCACAGACGACAGGGATAATTTGATAACCGCATGCTTCGACTGCAACCGCGGCAAAGGTGCAGAAGGGCTTGGAATAGCCCCAGAGACGATTGAGCGCCGAGCCGAGATGCTGGCCGAGAAGCATGAGCAATTGAAGGCGTACGATCGCCTGATCAAGAGTCGCCGCCGTCTGGAGGATAAAGGGATCGACGAAGTGCAGGAAGCATTCACGGTCCACTTCCCTGGCTACTCATTCAGCCCAAAATTCCGAGAGTCGGTTAGGACCTTTCTGAAGGCGATCCCAAAGGACGTAGTTGTGGGAGCAATGCATACCGCCTGTAGCCGAATCGGCCGCCGCGATGACTCGACAAAATACTTTTGCGGGATGTGCTGGAAAATAATCAAAGGGGGCCGAAATGGAGCGCCCTGATATCTTCATGCCCTTGTATATCGGCGACTACCTAGCGGGCACCTCCCGACTGACAACCGAGTTGCACGGCGCATACATGCTGCTGATCATGGATTACTGGATGAACGGCGCTCCGCCAGATGATGACCAGGTTTTAGCGTCCATTGTGAAAATGAGCCCCGATGCTTGGAGCAAAGCCCGAGGAGTGCTTGAGAAGTTTTTTAGCATCT
This sequence comes from Marinagarivorans sp. UBA5870, assembly GCA_002432555.1. The sequence continues at coordinate 20,473 of DJFO01000118.1, read as the reverse complement.
CCGATGGATGCTGGAATCATAAGCGGATCGACCACGAATTGACTGAGGCTACCCAAAGAAAGGCGGCTGCAAAGGCGAAAGCCGAGAAAGCTGCCGCAGCACGGTGGCCAAAAGACAAAAATAATGCTCCAAGCAATGCTCCAAGCATTAATCAAGGAGAGCATAAGGAATGCCCTTCACCTTCACCTTCACCTTCACCTTCAGAAGATAAAAAACCACCTTCGTCCGCGAAAAAATTCACGGACGACGATTTGGCGATAGCGGTGGAGTTTTGGCAGAAGCTGTTCGCTGAAAACCCTGAAAACAAAAAACCCGATTTTGACTCATGGGCCAAAAAAATCCGGCTGATGCGCGAGCGCGATCACCGCACGCCGGTGCAAATCCGGTGGCTCTGGCACTGGGCAAGAGCCGACCCCTTCTGGTCATCGAACATCCGGTCACCTGAAAAACTTCGCAAGCACTGGGACACCCTGGTGGACAAAGTGAAAAAACAATCGGAGAAGCGCCATGCAAAACCAGCCAACCAACCGCAGTTCGATAACCAATCTCTCGACTGGGCAGCAGGGCTCATCGACCCGGGCGACGGCAGCGGATGGGAACCTGGTCAACCAACTCTTCAACCAGTTGCAGGCCATCTTCCCAGCGTGGCGCCAGGCGTTCGGGAACGATCCGGCGGTGTTTCAGGAGGCTAAGCGCCAGTGGATGATTGGATTCATGGAGCAGGGTATTAACTCGCAAGCCATGATCGAAAACGGCCTCCGCCACGCCCGCGCATCCGGCTCCGATTTCCTGCCGTCAGTTGGCAAGTTCGTGAAGTGGTGTCGCGAGGAGGCTGCTAAGCAAATTGGCCTGCCGACCGAAGAGCATGCCTATGCGCAGCTGCACCGGATCATGGGCCCGCGTGACCGCAATCGCGATTGGTCGCTGGCACACCCGGCGGTCTACTGGGCATATCAAAACCTGGATTGGTTCCTGGTCAGCAAGAAGCCCGACCTTGAGCAGCGCAAAGATTTTTCCCTTGTCTGGGCGGAAGCGAAAAAGCAGGCGGCGGCTGGCTTCAAATTTCCCGCTCCCCCGATGGCGCTGGAGCAGTTGTCCGGCGAAAAGGCTCCGCCCGAAGTGATTAAAAAATCTCTCGGCAACCTGAAGGCGATGTTCGATGAGTGAGTTTATCCCGCGCGCCCTCTGGGAAGCTCGCGCCTGGTATTACGACGGTATTCCGCACCGATACGTGTTCTGCGAGGTGATCCGTGGCTGATCTAGCCGAATTGCTTTTCGAAAAGCCGTTTAAAAGTCCGGTTGATCGCCGCTGCCAGGAGCTCGGTATCAGCCGCGAGGAATTTGAAGTGGCCATGGCCTATGAGGCCGACCCCGCGTTGTGGCAAACCGATTTATCAACCACCCAAAGAGGGTAATTCCCATGGCAAGACCTAAAAAAGTAGTTGCACAACCAGAGGCGCAAGCTGCGATAGCGCAGGAACGGCAGATTACTGGCACAAATGTGGTGGCGCACTGCCATTTCTCATACCCGCCGCACAGCTGCGACGAGGCTACAGCGGGGGCGATTACCAGCATTGCCGTCGCGCTGGAGCAGAACGCCCGTGCACTGCATTCATTGGCCGATGCGATCACAGACCGTCGCGGATCTGCTTTGAATTTCTGTAACTGAGCGTGGCCCGAAAGGGCCCTTGCTGTGGGAGGTCGGGCATGTCCGGTGAGCACTGGATCGTCAACAGCGAGCACACGCTTGCAGCCTTTTTCGCTCATGTGAAAAGGCAATTTGCCGAGCACAGGTATGTGACCTATCGCTGGCGCATTGGCGCGGACCGGTCGCTGGATCAGAACGCGCTTTTCCATGTGTGGCTGACCGAGTTCTGCGCCTTCCTCACGCCATGCCACACAAAGGAGGTGACCCCGCCGATGGTGGAAATGCTGAAAAAGGAAATCAAGGGGTGGTGCTACAACGAAAACGGATGGGACTGGATGGTGTACGAGCTCGTGAGCCCTCTCACCGGCCAAGTGCGCAAAGGATTTACCTCGTCCAAAACCTGGGGGCGAGGCGAAATGTTCCAGGTATTAACGTGGTTCCAGGCGCTGGCCGCAACTCGCGGCTGCGTTCTGGAGGCGCGCGGCGAGCACGAAAAACTGAAGCGGGAGGCCGCATGAGCAGAGGCGTGAACAAGGTAATTTTGATAGGCCACATCGGCCAAGACCCAGAAGTCAAATACACCCCGGCGGGCAACGCTATTACCAATGTCAGTGTTGCAACTTCCGAAACCTGGAAGGACAAGCAGACCGGGCAGCCCCAAGAGCGCACGGAATGGCACCGCGTGGTTTTCTTCAACCGCCTGGCTGAGATCGCCGGGGAATATTTGCGCAAGGGCAGCAAGGTTTATATCGAGGGTTCCTTGCGGACCAGAAAGTGGCAGGACCAGCAGGGCCAGNNAGCGAAATGCAAATGCTCGACGGCAAGCCAGACGGACAGAGCAGGGCGCCTGCGAGCCAGCCGGCGCCGCAACCGCATCAACCCCCGCCGTCATCTTTCGATAGTCTTGGCGACGATATCCCATTCTGAATGAAGCGCGATAGGTGGCAGCATGATTTGCGTCCGCTGTAATCAAGAGAAAGAAAACGAATTCTACAGGAAAGACAGAACTTGCAAGGAATGCAGAAGAGAATTAGCCCGCGCTAATCGCATGGAAAATATTGAGCGATATAGGGAATACGACAGGCAGCGATATAGGGCGGATAAAAAGGTTCGAGACCGCCTCGTGAGGTACGCGCGCACAGATGCCGGAAAAGTGGCGGCTATTCGAGCCAAGAAGAAGTACTGCGACAACAGCCCGAGGAAACGATCAGCCCACGTTATTGTGGGGAACGCGGTTAGAGATGGAAAGATTGAAAAGGCGTTAGCCTGCTCTGCGTGCAACCGGAAGGCAAGGTTGCATGGCCATCATGATGATTACTCGAAGCCACTTGAAGTCAGATGGCTTTGCTCTCCATGCCATACAGGCTGGCACCAGGAAAATGGAGAAGGATTGAATTCATGAATGGGCAAGACGGGTTTGAAAGCACAATTCACGAAAATCAGGCCGAAGAGGCGAGGAGAGGGGTGTGAGAGAGCATCTGTTAGAGCGAGTTGAGCGGTGGGTGGATCACTGCCTCGTGAATTTGATTCCGGTTCGGAGGATCCTGATTCACCCAGCAGATTCCAGGGACGCTCTGTTTTACCGCTCCTGCGCAAATGTCGATGCGGCGCACCCGATAAAACATTTTCCCATTCATGTTCTTGGCTACAAAGGACCAATTCAATGACCATATTCAACGGCGAACCGGTAGAGGGGTTTCCGCAAGTGGTGGTGGAGCGGCCTCAGTATGAGTGGAACCCGTCTATTGAGACGGCAGACATCGTAGAGTGGATTTTGCCGGGAGGAAGCAAAGGCATTGCAATTCCGGAGCCGCGACCGACCCGCTGGCAGCGCATCAAGTCGGCCATTGCCAATTTCTTCAGGAGGGCGGCCAAGTGAGCGATGCCAAAAAACAGCTCGCCAGCCGGGGAGTGTGGGACCTGCTTGGATCTTTGCGCAAGCAGTGCCTTGTCCGTCCGGGCAGCGCTGCGAAATGCCCGTTATGCCATGCCGATGCGCGGCTGCCGGACTTTTGCAGCGACTGCATCTCAATTGAGCTGCTTTCCCGCGGGGCCGATTTCGACGATTTGTACGACCTTCGGAGAAACAGAGCCCAGGCAATTAGCGCCTTCGAGCGCATAGGCAGCTTCGAGGATAGCATCGTCAAGGCCATCGAAACCAAAGCCGCGGGGGATGCTGATGCCCAATCCTGAGACCTACCAGGACGCGTTCAACCTCCTCTGCGGCGACAAAATCGGCGAGGGCACAACCAGAACGGTATTCGAGTGCAAGCTGCGGCCGGAGCTTGTGGTAAAAGTCGAGGACGGCGATATGCGGGACTTCGCCAATGTCGTTGAGGCCAAATTCTGGTCCGAATACGAGGGCAGCCCGGCAATCGCAAAGTGGCTTGCGCCGGTCGAGTTTTTATCGCCAGACGGCCGCATTCTGCTTCAGCGTCGGGCAGACCCAGTCCGCGAGAAGGAATTGCCAAAGAAAATACCCGCGTTCTTGGCGGACACCAAGGTTGGCAACTTCGGCCGCATCAGTGGGCGAATAGTCTGCGTCGACTACGCGATCACGATCATCAACCCGTCTGTGCGCCTGCGGAAGGCGAAGTGGTGGTGACTGCATGACTAGCAAACTGACCAAAGCGGCGCGCGGCCAGGAGTGCACGGTTCAGCTGCACCCATACTGCAACGGGAACACGGAGACGACCGTGCTCGCGCATATTAACTCCGAGCGCAAGGGGATGGGGATAAAGTCCCCCGACTTCT